>DBGBEM010000001.1:0-2412 GCA_048477235.1 Muribaculaceae bacterium
CCCTTGCCGAAGGTGTTGAAGCGGTATGAGAAAGTCACCATTCCGTAGCGTGTCAGCGAGTTGTAGCGCAGATCCTCGATATACGAGGCCGTCACGTTGCGGTTGATGTTTTTCGTCTGTCCGAGTATGTCGTAGACCTTCAGCGAGATCGTGGCGGCCTGATTGCGCAGGAACTGATAGCTCAGCTGGGCGTTCCACATCCAGACGTCGGAGTTGTAGCCCGCCGTGTAGCCGCGCGTGGCGTCGTAGCGCAGATCGGTCGATATGCTGAGTCCGAAGGGGAAATAATAGGTGGCATAGAAGCTGCCTCCGAAGTTGTGGACAGTACGGCCGACGTTTGTCTCGACCGACGTTGTCGACGTGTGGAGCTCATACCGCGGGCGCAGCTCCAGCTCGAGGTTCGAGGGGCGGAAAGCGATGCCGGGCTCTTCGGTGATTCCGACATTGAAGGTTGTGGTGCGCAGTCCGTTGTTGAAACCTACGTTATGCTCGAGATGGGTGAAGATATGGTTGTTGAATGTCCAGTATTTGTTGCGGAAGGGGAACGACATCATGAACATGGCATGTCCGTTCCAGACGCCGTTGACGTTATCGTAGGTCGTTGTCTGTCCGCCGGTTTCGGAGTTGTAGGTTGTTTTCTGGACAATGGAGTTCTGGACAATATTGAAATGGGCCATCGCCATCATCGAACGCTGGGCGTCGGTGTTGAAATCCTGAAATCGGAACATCAGGAAATGGGTGAATGTCGGCGACAGGTCGGGATTACCGACAACTATGCGCAGGGGATCGCTGACGTCGGCTACAGGCTGCAGCTGACTCAGCGACGGCTCTGAGGCGCGTCCGTTGTAGCGCGCCTGAATAGAGCGCGTCTTGCTCATTTTATAGCGGTAGCGCAGGAACGGCGAGAAGTTGAACACGTTGCGGCGCGGGATCGTCTTGTCGGCGTTGGTGAGATTGGTCGACATCGACGACGAGGGCACGAGCGACACGCCGACTTCGGCATTGGTCTTCGCCGTCACCTTCTGATAGCCCACGCGTATGTTGTGGCTGATGAAGTTGTTGCGGAAACGGTTCGACAGCTCGGGATTATAGGTCTCGCCGACAATATTGCCGTCGTCGTCGAATTCGAGGTCATAGACGAGCTTGTCGGTGTTGTTCCAGCGGTAGTTGAGCTGATAGCTGAACGTCAGGAAGTTGCCGCGGGCGACATCGCCGAGCGGCTCTTTCCATGTGAGCCGCGCGCCGACGCGGTTGTTCCAGCTGTGGTTGTCGGTATACTGGAGGTAGTCTTCATCCTGGTTGTCGACAAGGAAAAATTCGTTGAACGAGGCTGAGTTCTCTTTTTCGCGCACGTTCGAGCCGCGGTAGTTCAGCATAACGGAGAACGACCGTCCGCGACGCGACGCGAAGTTGTGGGTATAGATCAGGCGGCCGCCGAACTCGTATGAGTCGCCGCGCGAGCTGACGTCGTTGCGGGTGCGGTTGACCAGAGTGTGCTGCGCGTCGCCGGCACTGGTCGTCGACGACGAGGCCGATGTCGAACGGTTGAAATTAAACGAGAAATTGGGGCGGAACTCTATCGTATTGAGCGAGTCGGGCTTCCAGAGCAGGCGGAAGTCGCCGCGCACATTGTTGCCCTTGTCGCGGCTGTTCGAGTCTGACGAGTAGTAGCTCGTCGAATCAGGAAACAGATACTGACGCTCCGACGTCGTTATGCTCTTGGTGTCGGTGTTGCTATACATGACATTTCCGCCGATACGGAACTTTTCTTCATTGCCGACGCTGAAATTCAGGCCGACGGAGTTGCTCGACGTCACACCATGGTTGCCTCCGAAACGGTGGAAGCGGTTTCCGTTGCCGTCGGTAAACCCGAGTTCGTTGATATTGTTGAAATTGCCCAGAAGGGTCAGCTGATTGCCGTTCTGGAAGCGCGACACGTTGAAATTGCCCTTATAGCGGTTGTCGGTTCCGTAGCCCCCCTCGACCGTTCCGAACCAGCCGTTGCGCATATTGGGCTTGACCGACAGGTTGATGACCGTTTCGTCTTCGCCGTCGTCGACGCCCGTCAGGCGCGCCAGATCGCTCTTGCGGTCAATGACCTGGAGCTTGTTGACCATCTCGGCCGGCAGATTCTTCGAAGCCACCTTGGGGTCGTCGCTGAAAAATTCCTTGCCGTCGACAAGAATCTTTGTGACCTCCTTGCCGTTGGCCGTGATTTTACCGTCGCTGCTGATCTCTACACCCGGCAGGCGTTTCAGAAGATCCTCGACCACGGCATTCGGGCGCGTCAGATAACTGTCGGCATTGAATTCGACAGTGTCGGTCATCACCTTCACCGGCGTTTTCACAGCTGTCACCGTCACCTCGGCGAGACTCTTCGACGACTCGCTCATGACGATTGGCTTCATCGAC
>DBGBEM010000002.1:0-7233 GCA_048477235.1 Muribaculaceae bacterium
CCGTCAACCTCCATCCCAGCGAAGCCCAGCACGGCGACTTAGGCATTCTACAGCCGAACGACATAATGCTGCTTATAAGCAACTCGGGAAAGACCCGCGAGATCATCGAGCTTGTCGAGCTGACCCACCGCCTCTACGCCGACATTCCCGTTATCGTCATCACGAGCCATCCCGACAGCGAGCTTGCCCGGCTGTCGACAGTGACGCTGCTGACCGGGGGCGCTCCCGAAGTGTGTCCGCTCGGACTGACGCCGACAACGTCGACGACACTTATGACCGTCATAGGCGACATACTCGTTGTCAACGTCATGAAGCTGACCGGGTTCACAACCGCCGACTACGCACGCCGCCACCACGGCGGCTACCTCGGGCAGAAATCGCGCACCGACGCGTCGCTGCCCCGATAATAACGACTGTCTATGAAAACAGCATCACTCGAAAAATCATTCATAACCCCCTCGGCCGGGGTCGACGAGCTCCGGCGTCACGCCCATACGGCATCACTGACCGAGCTGCGCAAAACCCTGTATCAGGCCGAGTTCAACGTCGTCTACGACTTCTTCCGCTCTATTGCCGTCGACCGCGCCTCGCGGGGCGAATTTGCCGCAGCAATAGAGATTCTGCGCGAAGCCGACGCCATAGCGCTCGAAAACAGCGAAGGGCGCGACGAACGATATATCAACGACATCCACACCGCCCTGCTTGAGCTTATCACGGCCCTGCAGCTCGAAGCCGACCTTGCCGAGGAAGCGGCCACCACGGCTGCCGCCGCGCTGACTCAGCTCGCTCAGGAGCCCAAGCGCAAAGATGAGCCTTTTCTGTCGGTTCTGGGCGCGCTGCTGACCGATGTCGCCCTGCTCCACTCGTCGCGCGGCGAATACAAGCAGGCCGAACGCGAGCTCGAGAAGGCCCTGAAGGTTTTCGAGCGTCTCGCCCGCATCAACCCCGACCGCTACGGCCCGGCACATATCCTGGCACAGACGGCAGCTTCGTCGATCTACCGCTCGCGCCTGCGTCAGGCCAATCTGCTGGCCCACTATCAGGTTGCCACAACGACATATCTCGAGCAGGTCAACGCCGGCATCGAAGACGCTACAGTCCACCTCATCGAATCGCTCCACACCGAGGGGCGCACACTCGCCCAGATGGGGCGCCACCGCGAAGCCATCCAGTATCTGAGCCGCGCCCTGAAATATCACACGCGCATCGCGCCGGAAATGGATCTTGCGCAGCTGGCCATGTCGATTGACCTCGGCGAGAGCCTTCTGAATGTCAAGGCCACACGCGACAAAGGCATTCACCTCCTTAACACCCTGCTCCATAAAGCGACCAAACTCGGCGCCGAAACCGAACACCGCCGCATTGTGGAGATTCTATTCAACGCCAAGAGCCGCAAACTCGATATTCTCGGCATCTGGCACAAAGTTTTCCCGAAATAAAAGCAACTACCGCCATGTCACAAAATGTTCCTCTGACCCCTCCCCCCGCTCTGGAAAATGTATCGGTCGCCATCGTTTCGACAGAATGGAATTCCGCAGTCAACGAAAAGCTCGTCGGCAACGCCCTCACGCGCTTCAGGGAGTTAGGCTACGGAAGCGACAGCTGCAAGTGTTTCAAGGTGCCCGGCGCTGTAGAGCTCACTTTCGCCGCATCGCAGCTCATAGAATCGGGTATGTTCGACGCCGTCATCGTGTTCGGCTGCGTCATCCGCGGCGGCACACCTCATTTCGACTACGTCTGCCAGAGCGTTACGCAGGGCGTAACCCAGCTTAACGCCGACGTCGACACCCCGGTGATTTTCGGTGTGCTCACTGTCGACAACGAGCAGCAGGCTCTCGACCGCGCCGGCGGTGAAGCAGGCGACAAGGGTTCGGAATGTGTCGACGCCGCCCTGAAAATGATCGCCTTCAAGCGCGAGGTGGAGAATCTATGAGCCGCACCCTCCCCGAGGGATTCGTCAGCATGATCGAAGGGCTTTCCTTCGGTCCGATGGCGTCGTTGCCCGACGTGCTCGCGACAACAGAGCCGTCGGTGGCAGTGCGCGCCAATGCCGGAAAGGGGATTGAAGCGCCTGAGGGGGAGCCGGTGGCATGGCTGCCCGGAACTGGGCGCTATCTCGACCGCAGGCCGCAGTTCACGCTCGACCCGCTGTTTCATCAGGGGGGCTATTATGTTCAGGACGCCTCGTCGATGTTTATAGGCCACGCGGTCAGGCAGCTGACGGCCGACCGCTGCCCCGTCAGCTATCTCGACGCCTGCGCCGCTCCGGGCGGCAAGACGACCTGCGCTCTCGACGCACTTCCCGCCGGGAGCGTCGTTGTGGCCAACGAAGCCGTGCCGCAGCGCGCCGCCGTACTGCGCGAGAATATTGTCAAATGGGGCAATCCGGGAGTCATCGTGACACGCGCCGACGCCCGCTCGCTCGCTTCGGCGGGGGTGACGTTCGACATCGTCGCCGCCGACGTCCCCTGCAGCGGCGAGGGAATGATGCGCAAGGAACCTGAGGCGATAGCGCAGTGGAGTCCGCGCCTGATTGAAGACTGCGCCGCCCTTCAGCGTGCGATTGTCGACTCGCTCTGGGAATGCGTGGCCCCGGGAGGCTACCTTATTTATTCGACCTGCACGTTCAACACCGTCGAGAACGAGGCTGTCGCCGCGCATATCGCCGACGACCTCGGCGGCGAAGGTGTGGAAATCACTGTCGACCCGTCGTGGGGAATCGCGTCAGGCATCGCCACCGCTCTCCCCTGCTACAGATTCATTCCGGGACGCATACGCGGCGAAGGGCTTTTCATGACCGTAATGAGAAAACCCGACGGCACCCGGCGCGAAGCCGCTCAGCGACGCAAAAGTGTCCGGCAGAAAATTCCCGCCGAGGTAGCGGCATGGACAACCGGAGAGCTTACGCTGCGCGCCGACAGCGACCGCATCAACGCCTTCCCCACTCTATGGGAACCGCTGCGCGAGCGCATCAGCTCGACAAAGGGAATCACAGCTATCCACGACGGCATTGTCGTTGCCACTCTGAAAGGGCGCGACATAATTCCGGCCCACTCTCTGGCAATGTCGACAGCGTTGAACGCCGGCGCTTTCGCACAATTCGAGGTCGACAGAGAGACGGCGCTGAGCTATCTGCGCGCCGAGGCGCTGAGGCTCGACGGAGCGCCGCGCGGCTATCTGCTGCTGACATTCGGCGGCCGCCCGTTAGGGTTCGTCAAGAACCTCGGCAACCGCGCCAACAATCTCTATCCGCGCGACTACCGCATTCTCCATCTCTGACGCCTCAGTCGGCCATCGAGACCATCAAGCCCGAGAGGCGCAGACGCCCGCGGTCGGCAAGACTGCGGATTACGGCCATAACCTCGTCGGCATCACCTCCGGCCCAGCGGCATATCACCGAAGCCGGCATAGACCGCTGCACTCCGACCATCTCGATAATCTTAGCCTCAATTTCAGAAACCGGGCGCACGGAAACGGCGCGCGAGCGGCAAACATCGCAGTGGCCGCAGTCTTCTGCATCTCTCTGACCGAAATATTCAAGCATCATGGCCTGACGGCAGTCAGCGCGCGAGAACACGTAGCGCTTCACAGCCTCGATACGCGCCTCCATGCGTGCCCGCTGATGCTCGTAGACGGCAAGCGGAAGTTCGACATAGCGCGGCAGTTCGCGCGAGGTCGTATAGAGGATATATGGGGTCGAGCGCCGCGGAACATAGACAATGGCTCGCTCGCGGGCGAGGGTCAGCAGCGCCTCGTAGACCTGCTGCTGATCGATCATCAGCGTGCGCGACAGCATCGACTCGCTGATATACTGGAAATCGGAGAAAAGGCCGGTATAGGTGCGCAGCAGCATCTGCAGAACGCGGTCTGACACAGCATCGAGCCTCAGATCGTAAAGCTCCTGCTTGTCGAGCGTCACCATAACGCGCGAGCGCGTCTCAGTCTCGTCGGAATACTCGATATATCCGGCGCGCGTCAGCAGCGTCAGCGCCGACCGCGTCGGAGCCTCGCGCAGGTTGAACAGCATACAGAACTTCGCAAAATCGAAAGCATAGAGCTTTTCGAAGCCGCTGCCTACGGCCACATTGAGGAAATTCCCGGCCAGTTCATAGACGCGCCGAATATAGTCTTTCGGCGGAAAAGCCTCGGCGAGGCGGCGCGTCAGAATCCCCTTGTCGGCCGGAGCGGCTATGACGACGGCGAACGCCGGGCGTCCGTCGCGCCCGGCGCGTCCGGCCTCCTGATAATATTCCTCGATCGAGGGGGGAATGTCGTAATGGACAACGAGGCGCACGTCGGGCTTGTCGATGCCCATTCCGAAGGCGTTCGTGGCCACCATGACCCTCACCTCATTGTTTTTCCAGCGCGTCTGGCGTTCAGCCTTCTGGTCGGGATCGAGTCCGGCATGATAGAAGTCAGCGCTGATTCCGGCAGCGCGCAGAATATCGGCGATCTCGCGGGTGCGGCGGCGCGAGCGCGTATAGACGATCGAGCATCCCGACGTGTTCTGAAGAATCTGGAGCAGCTTCTGCTCCTTGACCTCGGCATAGCGCACGATATAGCTCAGATTGTCGCGCGCGAAGCTCATCGAGAACACGTTTCGCCCGCGGAACTCGAGGCGCGCCATAATGTCGTCGACAACCTCGGGAGTGGCCGTGGCCGTCAGCGCCAGCAGCGGAGCGTCGGGGAAGAGTTTCCTCACCGCCGCTATCTCGAGATAGCTCGGCCGGAAATCATAGCCCCACTGCGAGATACAGTGGGCCTCGTCGACAACAATCAGGCTGACGTCGGCCTGACGCAGACTGTCGAGAAACGACCGGGTTTTCAGCTTCTCGGGCGACACATAGACGAGCTTCACCTTTCCGAGCACCATCCTGTCGACGGCGAGACGCTGCTCGGCGCGCGACATTCCGTTGTAGAAATAGAGGGCGCGCACCCCTGCGGCCTTGAGATTGTCGACCTGATCCTTCATCAGCGAAATCAACGGAGTCACAACGAGGGTGACACCGTCGAAAGCGAGCGCCGGCACCTGAAATGTTATCGACTTTCCGCCACCGGTCGGCATCAGTCCGAGAGTGTCGCGGCCTGCCATGACCGAGGCCACGATGTCGGCCTGCAGGGGCCTGAAACTGTCGTAGCCCCAGTGCTTCTTAAGAAGCCTGAGAGCGGTGTCGGAATGGTTTGCTGACGGTGAATTCACTTGACAGATGATGACAAAAATACTATACCGTGGTCGAAAATACGTCCTAATGCTATTAACTTAAAGTATCAGAAACGCCCTGGCGTAGGGACGTGCCTTCGGCACGTAGCATCGCGACCCGCTGACTGCCATGCGCTTATGAAACGTGCCAAAGGCACGTCCCTACGCTCGGACAGGATAATTTGCTCGGAAGAATTTTAAATTAATGACATTCAGGCACGTCCCTACGGGCGCGCCGGGCGGATTTCCTTGATCTGGAGCTGGAGGGCGCCTCCGCCGGGGTAGTGCTTGTTGTCTTCGATGGTGTAGCAGATGTCGAAGGGGAGCCCGGCGTGGATATGCTCGAAATGGCGGGCCATATTGAACGCTATGCCGTTATAGACCTTGCCGCTGGTGTCGTCGACAAGCTCGAGCTTGATATGCTCGCTGCGACGTCCGACGAGCTTCGACGTTCCGAAATCCTTGACGTTGCGGGTACAGAACACAGGCTTCTGGTTTCCGGGCCCGAAAGGATTGAAGCGGTTCAGCATGGCGAAGAACGTAGGCGTTATCTCGCTGAAGGTTATGACGGCGTCGATCTCAAGCAGAGGCTGACGCTGCGACGGCAGTATGTTTTTGGCCACGTATTCCTCGAAGCGGCGCGAGAACTCGGGAATATTTTCCTCTTTGAGCGAAAGCCCGACGGCGTAAGTGTGGCCGCCGAAATTCTCGAGCAGATCGCGTGCGCTCTCAACGGCGCGGTAGACATCGAATCCCTGCACCGAACGGCTTGAGCCGGTTGCAAGACCGTTGCTGAGCGTGAGCACGACGCTCGGCTTGTAATAGAGCTCGGTCAGGCGCGAGGCCACGATGCCGATAATTCCCCGGTGCCAGTTCTTGTTGTAGATGACGAGCGCCTTCTTGTCGGCCTCGGCCGCGCCGCGCTGCGAGATGATGTCGTTGGCCTCTTCGGTGATTCGCTTGTCGAGTTCCTTGCGGTCGCGGTTATACTGGTCTATGGCGCGGGCACGGTGGAGGGCGTCGGTGCTGTCGCGGGCCACGAGCAGCTCTACGGCCTCGCGTCCGCTCTGCATTCGTCCGCTGGCGTTGATGCGCGGCCCGATCTTGAAGATAACGTCGCTGATTGTTATCTCCTTACCGGTGAGGCCGCAGATGCGTATTATGGCGCGCAGCCCGAGGTTCGGATTGCTGTTGAGACGCCGCAGACCGTGGTAGGTCATGACGCGGTTCTCGTCGACCATCGGCACGAGGTCGGCGGCGATGCTGACAGCCACCAGATCGAGCATTCCCTCGAGATCGGCCGGGGCGAGGGCGTTGCTCATGGCGAACGCCTGCATGAACTTGAAGCCCACGCCGCATCCGCTGAGGTGGCTGCACGGGTAGGTGCTCCCCTCGAGCTTCGGATTGAGGATGGCGACAGCGTCGGGCAGTTCCTCGTCGGGCACGTGGTGGTCGCAGATGATGAAATCTATGCCGAGTGAACGGGCATAGGCGATCTCGGCATTGGCCTTTATGCCGCAGTCGAGAATGATGATGAGTTTCACCCCCTGCTCGGCCGCCATGTCGATGACGGCATTGGAGATGCCATACCCCTCGTCGTCGCGGGTGGGTATGTAGTAGTCGATGTTTGAATAGAAGTTCCGGATGTATTTATAGACCAGAGCGACGGCGGTTGTCCCGTCGACGTCGTAGTCGCCATACACCAGGATTCTTTCCTTAGAACCCAAAGCCTTGTTGAGCCGCTCGACAGCGCGATCCATTCCCGGCATGAGAAACGGGTCGTGGAGATAGCGCAGCGACGGGTGGAAGAAGCGCTCGGCTTCGTCAACCGTCGTAATGCCACGCTGCACCAGCAACTCGCTAATTACGGGCGCGCCGGCATAGTGATGGGCCAGGTCGTTTTCCAGCCGCTGCTCTTCCGATGTTAAGGGTTCGTAATTCCATTTACGAGTCATTTATGATGTTTTTTTATTTTTGCATGGCAAAAGGCGGCTTCAAAGGTCGCCGGGAGAGATGAATGATGCCTCCTGAAG
>DBGBEM010000003.1:0-1903 GCA_048477235.1 Muribaculaceae bacterium
GGTCGGGCATATTAGCCGATTCGTCGGTTATATTAGCTGTTATTTCGCTGTCCTGGCTTCAATCCACTTGCGGGCGTTGACGAACGCGTCGATCCAGGGGGTCACCTCGTCGGCATGGCGGGCGGCCGGGTAGAAGCCACACTGCCAGGGGAATATCGTGCGCTCGAGGTGAGGCATCATAGCCAGATGGCGGCCGTCGTCGCTGCATATTCCGGCTACCGAAGCGCGCGACCCGTTGGGATTGCCGGGGTAGCCGCTGTAGTTGTATTTCAGAGCTACGTTATAGCGGTCGAGCGGCAGGGGAAGCTCGAATTTTCCTTCGCCATGGGCCACCCAGATACCGAGTTTCGAGCCGGCGAGCGAACCGAGCATGATCGAGCGGTTTTCGGGCACACTGACTCCGAGGAAGGCGCTCTCGAACTTGTGGCTGTTGTTGTGACGCATCGCCGTGCGGCGCTCGTGGGCGGGATTGACAAGATTCAGCTCGACCATGAGCTGACAGCCGTTGCAGACTCCGAGGCTCATCGTGTCGTCGCGCTGATAGAAACGCTCGAGAGCGCGGCGAGCGTTGTCGTTCCAGCGGAATGCGCCGGCCCAGCCCTTTGCCGAACCGAGCACGTCGCTGTTCGAGAAACCGCCGCAGAACACAATCATGTTGACATCGTCGAGGGTCTCGCGTCCGCTCATGAGATCAGTCATGTGGACATCTTTGACGTCGAAACCGGCCATGTAGAGCGAGAATGCCATCTCGCGGTCGCCGTTGACACCCTTTTCACGGATGATTGCGGCGCGGATACCCGAACGCTCTTTGCGCACAACCGAAAGTCCGCGCGAAGCCATCGATCCGTCGAAACCGGCGGGCAGGCGCCAGCGCAGCGGCTGCTTGCGATAATTGGCATAGCGGTCGGCGGCACATGCCTCTCCGCTCTGCTCGATGTCGAGAAGATATGAGGGATAATACCAGACGTCGCGCAGATGGTCGATTCCGAGCATCCACATTCTGTCACCCTTGCCGACGGTCAGCAGGCGCTCCTTTGCCGGCGTGCCGATAGCCTTGAAGTCGACTCCGGCATCGGCGAGAGTGCGCTCGAAAGCGGCGCGCTTCGGCTCGGCGACCTGAACCACGAGAGCGGGATTCTCGGCGAAGAGCGTGGTGATGACATCGCGGTCGAACGAATCGAGATTGATGTCGATACCTCCGGCGGTGTTGGCGAACGCCATCTCGAGAAGCGTGGTGACGAGACCTCCGGCGCTGACATCGTGGGCCGCCAGCAACGCTCCGCGGCTTACGAGAGCCTGAACGGCATTGAAGGCGCGCGCGAAATAGTCCGGATCGGAAACCGTGGGCACATGACTGCCTACACGTCCGAGAGTCTGGGCAAGCGCCGAACCGCCGAGAGCGAGCGGACTGCGCGAGAAATCGATATAATAGAGTGTCGATTTTTTATTCTGGAGAACGGGGCTGACGGTCTTGCGGACATCTTTCACCTCTCCGGCAGCCGAAATAATGACTGTGCCGGGAGCCATGACCTTGTCGTCGCCATATTTCTGGGTCATCGACAGAGAGTCTTTGCCCGTCGGAATGTTTATTCCGAGAGCGCAGGCGAAATCAGAGCATGCCTTGACAGCGCGATAGAGAGCGGCATCCTCCCCCTCGTTTCGGCAGGGCCACATCCAGTTGGCCGACAGCGAGACGGCGCTCAGCCCTCCGTCGAGAGGCGCGCCGACGATATTCGTCAGTGCTTCGGCTATGGCAAGCACCGACCCGGCGCCGGGGTCGGCCAGAGCAGCCTGAGGCGCATGGCCGATAGATGTCGCTATACCCTTTTTGCCGTTATAGTCGAGAGCCACGACGCCGCAGTCGCTCAGCGGCAGCTGCAGTTCGCCCTGACACTGCTGGCGG
>DBGBEM010000004.1:0-8135 GCA_048477235.1 Muribaculaceae bacterium
AATTAATACCATATACTAACCTAAAATTTTAAATTTCATCCTGCATGAAGAACATTTGTTTACAGATGAGTCGGAAAGCGTGGCTGACCCTGGTCTTGGTCGTGTGCCTCTCTTTCCCTGCTTTAGCGCAGAAGATCACGGTCACTGGTACCGTGACTGACCCTTCCGGTGAGCCCCTCATCGGTGCAAGTGTGCTTGCCCAAGGCACATCCAACGGCACGGCCACTGACATCGACGGTAATTACACCATCAATGTCGATGCCAACGGCACCCTCGTTTTCTCGTATGTCGGTTATGACACACAGAATGTCGCCATCAAAGGCCGCACGAAAATCGACGTTCAGCTCGCCGAAAATTCCGTAATGCTGAAAGAAGTCGTAGCCATCGGTTACGGTGTCATCAAGAAGAGCGACGCCACCGGTTCGGTTGCCGTCATCAAGCCCGACGACATCGAAGCCGGTATCGCTACCTCGACCCAGGATCTTCTGGTCGGCGCAAGCCCCGGTGTGACCGTGACCCTCGACGGTGGTAACCCGACAGGCAACGGTAAGATCCGCATCCGCGGCGGTTCCTCGCTGTCGAGTGACGACGCCAACGATCCTCTTATCGTTATTGACGGTGTGCCCCAGACCAACCAGAGCGGTGGCACAGGCGCAAACGCCTTGACCATGATCAACCCGCAGGACATCGAGCAGATGACCGTGTTGAAAGATGCTTCGGCAACCGCCATCTACGGTTCGCGCGCTTCTAACGGTGTGATCATCATCACAACCCGCAAAGGCACAAGCGGACGTCCGCGCGTCAGCTTCGCCGCCAACTGGCATGTCAACACCGCCCGCAAGACCCTCGACGTCATGAACGGCGCCCAGCTCACCGAGCTCGTCCGCCGCGAACTCGGTGACCAGGCTGTTGCCGACTACATGGGCGACGCCGACACCGACTGGCAGAAAGAGACTCTCCGCACTTCCTTCTCGCAGGACTACAGCCTCAGCGTAAGCGGCACGGCCGGATTCCTTCCCTACCGCGTCAGCGCCAGCTACACCAACAATCAGGGTATCCTGAAACGTTCGAAGATGGAGCGCACAACCGTAGGCTTCAGCCTCGCTCCGAAGTTCTTCAACGGCAAACTCTCGATCAACGCCAACGCCAGCGGTTCGTATGTCAACACCCTCGAGGCCAACACCGACGCTGTCTCGACCGGTCTGACATTCAACCCGACGATGCCCGTCTACACAACCTATCCCTCGATCGGCAACTCGGGCTTCACCGGCTATAACGGCTATGCAAACTATGTCAGCGGAACCGCGCTCGACCTCAACCAGCCCGTCAACCCCGTACAGCTTCTCAACCAGCGCGACCGCAAGGGTAAGAACCTGTCGTCGACCGGTAACCTCCAGATCGACTATGCTCTCCACTTCCTCCCCGAACTCCACCTCAACCTGAACCTCGGTTATCAGGTCAGCAAGAACGAGCGCGACGAACTCACCGCCGCCAACTCGGCTATGGCATGGAACAATCAGGATCTCTACGCCGACGGCATGGCCGGCGCAGGCACAAGCACCAAATGGTGGGAGCTCCAGCGCAACACCCTGCTGAACTTCTATCTCAACTACCGCAAGGAATTCGAGGCTATCCGCTCGAATCTCGACGTTATGGCCGGTTATGAATGGCAGCGCTTCAGCTACCTCGGCCATGAGCAGAGCTATTACACGACTCCCGGTTTCATCACCGGCGCCGACTCGGCTTACCCGATGTTCTCGAACGACCAGTTCGTTCTCGACTATGTTAACGGTGGCGAAGGCCGCATCGGCGATGTTGTCGGCAATAAGCCCATGACACGCTGGGGACAGAAACTTCAGCTCATCTCGTTCTTCGGACGTCTGAACTACTCGTTCGACGACACCTACCTGTTGACCTTCACTCTCCGCGACGACGCTTCTTCGCGCTTCTCGAAAGACAACCGCTGGGGTCTCTTCCCCTCGCTGGCTCTCGGATGGAAAGCCATCAACTGCCCGGTATTCGAACCGGTCCGCGGATGGTGGAACGACCTCAAACTCCGTCTCGGCTGGGGTATCACCGGTCAGCAGGACGTAGGCTCGTACTTCCCCTACATGCCTATCTACACTCTCTCGAACGCCGAAGGCTTCAGCTATGTCGGCCCCAACGGAAGCTGGCTCTATCCGCTCTACCCGAACCCCTACGATGCTGACATCACCTGGGAGAAAACAGCTACCTGGAACATCGGTCTCGACTTCGGCTTCCTCAACAACCGCGTAACAGCAAGCGTCGACTGGTATCTCCGCAAGACCACCGACATGCTTCTCAAAGGTTACACCGCCGCTATCAACACTTCGAACCAGTATGCGTTCAACGCCGGTTCGATGCGCAACGTCGGTGTCGAAATCAACATCGGTGCCAAGCCTGTCGTAACCCGCGACTTCACATGGAACACCGGTATCAACATCGCATTCAACGACAACAAGATCACCGAGCTGACCGAGGGTCAGGAAATGATGAACTGCGCCATCACCCCCGTCGGCATCGGTACTCCCGTCGAGTGGCATATCGTCGGCGAGGCTGTCCGCTCGTTCCTCGTCTACGAGCAGGTCTATGACCAGGCCGGCAACCCCGTGCCCGACACCTACGTCGATCAGAACGGCGACGGCAAGATCACCGACGCCGACAAGATCATCTTCCACTCGGCCGATCCGAAATGGACATTCAACTGGAACAACACCTTCACCTGGAAGAACTGGGATCTCGGTATCGTTCTGCGCGCCAACCTCGGCAACTACGTCTACAACGGCCCGCGCTACAGTACGACCAACCTCAACGATCTCTTCGCCAACGTATGCCAGATCAACAACATGGCCGCCGACGACTATCTCTTCCCGAATATCACCTACGGCACATCGCTCAACCTGTCGAGCTACTGGGTAGAGAACGCGTCGTTCATCCGCTGCGACAACATCTCGCTCGGCTATACCTTCAAGGATCTCATCAAGGGCAACCTCAACCTGCGTGTGTTCGGCGTTGTTCAGAATCCGTTTGTCATCACCAAGTACAAAGGCCTCGATCCTGAAGTATTCGGCGGTATCGACAACAATATCTATCCGCGTCCCATCACCGCTACCCTCGGTGTAGTCGCTACATTCTAATCATCTCTTAACACTGAGTAACAACATGAAATCAATCAAGAAATATATTCTTTCGCTCGGTGTGGTTGCAGCGGCTCTTTCGTTAGGCTCCTGCACCGGCGACCTCGACCTCATGCCGTCCGACCCGCGCGACATCACGGCTACGGACTTCGCATCAGATCCCGAGGGCTATATGAACCAGGTCATGGGTCAGGTTTATATGGCGTTTGTCAACCAAGGCCCCAACAATAATTCGCAGGTCGCCGGTTTCGACGGCGGTATGTCGACCTTCGGCCGCGCCCTGTTCAACCTCGAAGAGATTCCTACCGACGAAGCCTGCTGGCAGTCGTCGGGCGACGCCGGCCTCTACTCGCTGCAGTACGGCAACATCTCGTCGGACAACGACGCTATCTTCGGATCGTATTCGCGCCTGATGATCAACGTCGCTCTCTGCAACGACTTCATCCGCACCGTCAACGATAACCTCTTCGCTCTCTCGACCGACGCTCAGAAAGAGAAAGCTGCCGAATATGTCCGCCAGTGCAAGACTCTCCGTTCGGTCTGCTACTTCTATCTGATGAGCCTCTTCGGCAATGTCCCCTATGCCGACGAATCAGTCGCCATCGGCACCATGGCTCCCCAGATGAAATCTTCGGAAATCTTCCCGCTCGTAACCGAGACTCTCGAAGCTGTCGTCGCCGAATACGGCCAGGGCGGCCAGAACCCCGCCTACGGTTATGTCGGTGTTGACGCCGCCGAAGGTTTCCTCGTGAAACTCTACCTCAACGCCGAGGTGTTCACTGGAACTCCCGCCTGGGACAAGTGCCTCAGCCACGCCAAGAACATCATCGCCCGCCATCAGGGCAAAGGCTTCAAGAATTCGGGCCTCACCATGGGTTACCATCAGAACTTCGCTGCCAACAACATTGACCATGTTGTCGGTGGAAAAGACGTTCCCGAAATTCTCTTCCTTCTCCCGCAGAAGTATCCCGAACTGATGTCTTACGGTAACGCCACCGTCATGATCATCGGCTTCATCGCCGAAGATGTCGACAAGGCTTTCTTCAATGTCGGTAACGGCTGGAAATGCGCCAAGGGTCGTCCGCAGCTCGTCAACCGCTTCCAGTGGAACGATCAGCAGCAGACAACCTCTCCCGACAAGCGTGTGGCTCTCTGGCGCACATCGGCCGACGGTTATGTCAACGAGATGCCCTCTCTGCAGCAGAGCCAGTGGAACAAGAACGGCTACCTCACCCCGAAATATATCAACCGCAATGTCGACGACAACAACGCCGTTGACCTCAACACCCAGCCCGCTTTCAACGGCGACAAATATGTCACAACGAACTATCCTATCCTCCGTCTTGCCGAAATCTATCTGTCGGCCGCTGAGGCAGTTCTCCACGGAGCCGGCTCGAAAGACGAGGCTCTGACCTATGTCAACCTTATCCGCGAGCGCGCAGGCGTCGCTCCCTGGAGCCTCGCCGAGCTCACCCTTGAGACTCTTCAGGACGAGCGCAGCCGCGAGCTCTATCTCGAGAACACCCGCCGCACCGACCTCATCCGCTACGGCAAATGGGTGAGCGGTCTCAACTGGGCCTGGAAGAACAACGCTCTCGAAGGCCAGAACTTCGCTCCCACGGCAGTTCTCTATCCTATCCCCTCGCAGGTTCTCGCAATCAGCCCCTATCAGCAGAACCCCGGTTATTAATCATCCACACATTAGACTACAGGAAAAATGAAAAAATTCTCAATATTACTGGCTTGTGCGGCTATGCTGGGGTTGGCTTCGTGTGACTCCACCGATGACCCCAAGATGACTCTGCCCGAAGACAAGACCTTCGTGCTCAACGCTCCCGCATTCGCCGACCAATATTATGAGCTGCAGGAAGGCAACAGCTTCATGCTGACCTGCTCGCAGCCCGCCTACGGCGTTGCCGTGGCTGCCCAGTATTCTGTTGAAGTGGCCCTCGACGACAAATTCACCGCTGTCGAGACCATCGCTTCGTCTGACCCCGGTTCGGCCAAGATCGTCATCGCCGACAAGGATCTCGCCACCGCTCTCTGCAACCTCCACGGCTTCGACGCCGCCAACTACGAGGATCTGCCCGCAGCTCCCGTCTACTTCCGCGCTTTCTGCGAAATTCCCAACGTAGAGGGTTCGCGCTGCATGTCGAACACCGTTTCGCTCAACAAGGTCAAGTTCTATCACGCCGTTCAGGGCCAGCGCAATATCTACCTCGTAGGTAGCGTGACCGGCTGGACAGCTCCCGACGAAGGTGCCGCAGCCCACTATGAGAAATACAAGCTCATCGAAACCGCTATCGGCAGCGATGTCTACACAGGCTCGTTCACCTTCCCCAAAGGTGAAGTCGCATTCCGCTTCTACTCGGCTCTGACAGGCTGGGACGGCGGTGCTTCGATCGGTAGCCAGGAGCCCGACGAAGGCCTCAGCATCGAAGGCAAGTTTGTCGACAACATCTATGAAGGCCACGCCTTTATCCCCGGTAAGGGTAACTGGACATTCACGATGACTGAAGAGATGAACGTCAACCTGACTGTCGATGTCAAGAACAAGACTGTCAAATTCGAACTCGGCGGCGACGTCAACTACGATGCTTATCCCTGCGTTTATGTTGTCGGTAACGTCGAAGGCTGGGTAGGCCCGTCGGAAGACCACGCTGAACACTATGCCGACTGGCGTCTCTTCGACACCGACGGCACCGGAATCTACCACAGCGTCAAGCCGATGGAATATGACATCGCCGACGGCGCATGCCCGATGTTCCGCATCTACACCAAACTCGAAGACTGGGATCACAACTCTCTCGGCTCGCAGGTAGACGACAGCCCCAAGGACGAGTCAGGTCTCGACCTCACCCTCAACTATGTCGACGGTAAAGGTGCCTGGAACTTCGTCAGCGCTCCCGCTAAAGGCTCTATGGAGCTCGTTCTCGATACCAACAAGAAGACTCTCGAAGTTAAATTCTCGGCAGCAGAATAAACCGTAACTCATCGAATCAGGGGCGGGCGCGGCAATGCGCCTGACGCCCGCCCCCGGTTCCATCATCAAACACTAAATAATATCATTCAACAGAAATGAACAAGATTGCATCAATGCTGTCGGTGATGGCTCTCTCGATGGGTTTTGTGGCTTGCGAAAACTACGATCTGCCCAATCCCCCGGCCCAGAGCAACCCCGCCGACGCAATATTCAAGGCTGAAAACCTCACCATCGCTCCCATCAGCGTTGAAGGCGAAGCCGCAAAAGTGATCGACCTCAAGGCCCTCAACGACGCCAATGAGCCCGCAGCTGTCGCCGCAGTCGAAGTTGTCGACTGGCCCGCCGACTATCAGCTCGGAATGACAATGTATGTGTCGAAGAACGAAGACATGTCGGGTGCACAGCCCTGCCCCCTGACTGTTAAGGACGGTATCGCCTATGCTGCCGCCGACGAACTTCAGGGCGCCATAGCCGCTGTTACCGCCGACCCGCGCGAAGCCAATTTCTTCACCAACTTCGCCGCCACCGCCGACCTCGTCGACGCCGAAGGCAAAGTTCTCGGCTCGGTCAACATCGGTTCGCCCGAATACCGCTATGCCGGATTCCCTCTGGCCATCAAACCCTTCCCCGCCGACTATGTCATCGAGGACAACTACTTCCTCGTAAACGGCGACAACCGAATCAAACTGACCCACAGCTCGGCAAGCCCCTACGACGATCCGATGTTCACAACTATCGTCGAGATCACCGCAGATCAGGCTGCCGCCGGTTATGAATGGACAATCGTTCCCGAAAGCGGCAAACCCGTCATGGGTGGCGAAGGCGAAAGCGGCAACCTCGCCGAAGGCACAACCGGCAAGGTCACCCTCTCAGGCCCCGTAATGTTCACGTTCGACATGAAGGCGAAGACCTTTAACATAACCAACGCCTACGAATTCCTCTATACTCCCGGTGCCTCCAACGGCTGGGCACAGGATGCCTCTCAGGTGCTCTTCACAACTGACTATGTCAACTACAACGGCTTCGCTTATCTCAGCGGCGAATTCAAGTTCTGCGCAACCCTGAACTGGGACAAGCCCTTCGGTAATGCAGGCGTTGAAGGCAAGCTCTCGACAGATCCCGGAGCAGGCAACCTCGTAGCCGATCCCGAAGGTCTCTACTGGTGCACCGCCAACATCGTCGAGCTGACCTACGCCATCACTCCGATCCAGAGCGTATCGGTTATCGGCGACGGCACCCCCGGCGGCTGGGACAACGACACCGAACTCACCCGCGACCCGAACAACTGGCTCATCTGGAGCGGCGAAGTTGACTTCACCGCCGGTGAATTCAAGTTCCGCATGAACAACGGATGGGACATCAACCTCGGCGGCGAACTCGGCAACCTCCAGCCCGGAGCCGGCAACATGGCCACAACTCCCGGCAAGCACAAGGTTACCCTCAACCTCACCACCTATCCCTACACCTGCACAATCGAATAATCGCGTTCAGCGAAATAGTCTGCGAGCCCGACGCCCCTGCGCCGGGCTCGCTGTGTGAATAGCCAACCCCCAATAGATAATTGGGGGCTAACTAAAGTTTTGCGCCTCCCGGCGCAAAGTCCGACCGTCGACGCTATATGAATAGCGTCTGCGAAAGTGCAATCCCTCCGGGATTGTTTTTTTTCGCACATAATTCCCCCAATATAGAATTGGGGGCTAACTAAAGTCTTGCGCCTCCCGGCGCAAGATGTTACCGTCTGGTGGAGTCCCCGCCGGTTGCCCGATGCCTCTCAGTAATGCGCCGTCCGGCGCATTACTGAATGTTAGCCCCCAATTCATATTGGGGGTCATCTCCCATTCTAACGCTCAATCCCGGCGGGATTGCACTATTGCCGAACAAGGCTAACTAATGTTATGCGCCTTCCTGCGCAAATAGTCCGCGAATTGTTGGCGTTATGCGCCGGCAGGCGCATTACTGAATGTTAGCCCCCAATTGATATTGGGGGTAGCCTC
>DBGBEM010000005.1:0-1233 GCA_048477235.1 Muribaculaceae bacterium
GGCTTCGTGGGCGCGTTTGCCGATCGCTATGCGTTCGGCGTAGGAAGTAGTGGCGACGGTGTCGCCGCAGGCGTTTATCTCATAGCCCTCGACAAGGTTGTTGATGCCGGGGACAAATGAGTCCATGTCGTGGTTGGCGAGGAAAGACAGCCCTTTCGGAATTGATATATGCCAGAGATATGGGTCGGCGTCATTGCTGTAGTTCTTTTCGGGATTGAGGATGCCGACGGCTGTCAGCGGGGCTCCGCAGCTTCCTTCGTAAAGGCCCTCCATAGCGGCGAGTTTCATGGGCTGGACACGGGCCACGTCGACCGACGAGCTATCGCCCATCCAAAGGGTTATGACCAGTCCGACCGAGCCTACAATGCCGCCGATCTTTATTGAATCGAGAGCCATCTGACGGTTGCGCTTTTTCAGCAGGAACCAGCAGCTGATGCCGATGACAAATATTCCGGCAAGAGTCCAGCCGCTGAAAACCGTGTGGAAAAACTTGTGGACGGCGACAGGCGAGAATGCGACCGCCCAGAAGTCGGTCATTACGTTGCGCATCTGTTCGGGGTCGAACTCCATGCCGACGGGATATTGCATCCAGCCGTTGGCTACGAGAATCCACAGGGCCGACAGCGAAGCTCCCAGTGCGGTGAGCCATGTCGAGGCGAGATGGAAGCCTCGGCCGACTTTTTTCCATCCGAAGAACATGACGGCAATGAAAGTCGATTCCATAAAGAAAGCGACAATACCCTCGATGGCCAGCGGCGCTCCGAAAATGTCGCCGACAAACCAGCTGTAGTTGCTCCAGTTTGTGCCGAACTCAAATTCGAGGATTATGCCGGTGGCGACGCCCACGGCAAAGTTGATTCCGAAGAGCAGCATCCAGAATTTTGTTATTGCCAGCCAGCGCTCCGAGCGTGTCCGGTAATAGATAGTCTCCATGACGGCGACAATGATCGAAATGCCGAGCGTCAGCGGCACGAACAGCCAGTGATACATGGCTGTCAGGGCGAATTGCGCTCTCGACCAGTCGACCAGACTCATTAAATTGTCCATTTTACTGTTGGTTTTTTATGGTAGTAAGGGAAATTGCGTGGGATAATGCGGGGGCGGTCAGCGGCTTCTGTCGATGAGCGACGACCTGACGGCTTCTGAGCGTTCGGCGTCGCTATTGTAGCGGCTTTCGAGAATGTCGGGAAAGAAGAAGAGTTTCAGGACGCCGAAGATTATTATCAGTTTGAT
>DBGBEM010000006.1:0-9345 GCA_048477235.1 Muribaculaceae bacterium
TCCGAACGCAGTTCAGGGGTGTCGGCGATATAAAGTTCTTCATGTTCAGGCTGGCCGCACTCTATTCCTGAGACAACGTCCGCCCACCGGGAAAATCCGCTGACCCGTTGTCGTCAGAGGGCATGGCGTCAAACAAAAAGATAAACCGCTGATAATCGCCTATTTACAACAAAACTCCGACTTTCGTCGGAGTTGTCTGGTGGTGCCAACGGGATTCGAACCAGTGACACACGGATTTTCAGTCCGATGCTCTACCAACTGAGCTATGGCACCTTGCTTCAGGGGGGCGTCCCCCTTTTTGCGTTGCAAAGGTAGAAAGATATTTTTAATTGTGCAAACTATTTCGCATTTTTTTCAATTTTTCGTGATCAGCGGGTGGTCAGCAGCGGACGGAATCCGAGCTTTGAGAGGCGCAAATTGAAGTCATATCTGTCTGAACGTTTGATAAGTATGAGGTAGTTTTCGGCCAGATTGACAACCTTGCGAATCTCGGGGTCGTTTATGATGGCGTCGATTAAGAGTTTGTCGTCGGGGTTGAGACGGATTATGTCGTAGTCCATCGACAACACTCCCGAAATCTCAGGAATGCGTTGGCGCAGTTCGGAGTAAAAGTCCTGCCACACGGGGCTGAGTTTGTCGCGCGGGCCGGTGACATATTTCTCGAACTGACCGATAATATATTGGAGAGCTTCGACATTTCTTTCTTTATTTACGACCTTGGCGGCTTCGAGGACATAGCGCCGGCCGCCTATGTTTCTGCCTAACTTTTCAAGGAATACGAGATAGGGATTATTGTCCGACAGATTGTTTATTATCAGATGGTCAGGGTCAATCTCAAACAAACTGTCGTCGACGCGCGAGTCGGGCATCTCGACATCATCCGTGACGCCGAAAACATAACGCCCTATATCGGTCAGGCGGAAACGCCTGACTCCATCTGCGAAAGAAAATTCCGGCGCCGTATGATCGTAAGCGATGTCGACAATGCCGCAGGCTGCCAGAAGCATGAGCATACCGCGATGGAAGGGTATAACATAGCATCGGTGGAGGTCTGTGAAATCGACATACGAGTCGGTCAGTTTGCTTTTAAGTTTTGTCGGCGAGAATTTGTCAATAGTTCCGAGAAGCTGCTGCGGGCCATATTGGCTCAGACAATCGTCGATGATCCTGTCAACCGAAAGCCATCCCGTCGATTTGGCGCGTTTCCGCATCTGAGCCATGAAAACCGACACCATCGCTTTGACAGGTTTAGACTCGGTGGTCGTCGACAACCCTCTGAGATGCGGCACAAACGGCCCTATGACCTGTTGGTCGACGATATACGCCATATTGTCGGGCACGGCGCGCAGAAATTCCTTGACAGTCTCTAACGAAGAGGCCGGTGCGAAACCTATGAGATTAGCCAACAGCGACAGGCGCCATTGGGCGGCCTCCTTGTCGTCCGACTCAAAAAATGGCCTGCATATCAGGCTGCGGCTGATTTTATTTATTGACGAAGCTGTCACTCTGGCCGCACCGCGATCAGCCGCGCCGGTCTCGAACATCGTTTTCAGCGCCACAAAAACCGAAGTAAGATCTTCCGCCCCCGAAAAGACAGTCATTTCTTCGGGCAACGATTCGAGCGGTTCATCGGCCACCAGACGTCCTTTCAGATCAAGTATCGACCAGAACCATTCTTTTGTAGGCACAACATAAACTTTGTAGCGGGTTGACCAGCTGCCTCCCCACGAACTGACTGTGACGCTCGACATGTAGGAAAACAACTGTGCGGCCGTGCCATAGAAATCGAGCATTCCATAATTGACGTTCAGCGCATTCATCGACATTGCCTTGTTTACAGCTTCGGCTTCGATGGCGGCATTGGCGGCGAAAGCGTCGACCAATTCTCTTGAGCCCGGGAGCCTGCGAAGCAATATCTTACGGCCTTCGTTGCTATAGACGAACACGTTGACAAAGCGGCGAAGCGATTCTACAGAGAATTTTTCGACCGCCGGGCTATTCAATATCAGCTCGAATTCGGTCGTCGACCGGCCTTCGGCTTCAATAAATATAACCCTGAAGTCTTTAACCGCCGATTTTATAAATTTTGTCATGCCTGCCACTGCGGACTTAAGGCGCCGCCGCCGTTCGAAGCGGTTGTCGATAGCGTTGATCAGATCGAGATTGCAGTGTATTTCGAGCGTAGTTTTCATGAGGGCTTAGCTGAGAAGGTATCTGATATCATCGTCGGTAAGATGTTTCGAGGCCGAGTCGCTTGAGATAATGTCGTCGACAAGAAGTGCTTTCTTTTCCTGAAGCTCGCGCATCTTTTCCTCGATAGTGCCTTTGACGAGCATCGAATAGGCCATGACTTTCGACGTCTGGCCGATTCGGTGGAGCCTGTTCTTGGCCTGAGCCTCGGCGGCGGTATTCCACCAGGGTTCGAAGATAAAGGCAGTGTCGGCAACGACAAGGTTAAGGCCCGTTCCGCCGGTTTTTATTGTCATCAGCATGACATTGCAGTCGCGGTTCGACGTAAACTCTCTGACGACCCGGCCCCGGTCGGCCGTGGCGCCCGTCATAGTGACAGAGCGTATTCCGCGGCGCCGTAGCTCTTCTTCGGCGAGCCTGATACCCGCGAGGAAATTGAAGAAGACCACAACCTTACGCCCGGAAGCGACTACGTCGGCTACATTATCGACAAGCATCTCGAGTTTTTTAGATTTCACCCGGCCGTCGGTGACTTTTTCAGGCACTGAGGCAAGCTGCCGGAGTTCCGTTATGGCCTGAAGCATCACGAAACGCGCCTTGGCGCCGTCGGAGCCTTTGGAGGCCATGTCGACGAGCGCGGCGAGTTCGCGGCGCCGGCGTTCGTAAGCGCGGGCATGATCTTCCTCCATCTCAACCCACAGTGTCTGCTCGACCATCGGAGGCAGATCCTTGACGACATTGGCCTTCAGACGCCTCAGAATAAAGGGGAAGACTTTGCGGCGCAGAGCGGCCGACGCCTCGGCATCGCCGCCGCGCTCTATTGGTGCGGCATAGGTCTCGGCGAAGTTCTCGGCCGAGCCGAACATGGCCGGATTGAGGAAGCGGAACAGCGAATAAAGCTCCATGAGATTATTCTCGATCGGAGTGCCCGAGATAGCGAATCTGTGGTCGGATTTCAGCAACTGAACTGCCTGAGAGACCTGCGCCCCGACATTTTTGACACTCTGGCTTTCGTCGAGCCACACACTCTCCCACTCAACGTCTTTGAATTTCTCGATATCGTTACGCACAAGCGCGTAAGTCGTCAGCACAACCTGATGGCTGCGTGCCTCGTCGAACTCGCGGGCATTGCCATAATAAATGTAATAATCGAGCTGAGGTGCGAATTTCTTAAGCTCGCTCTCCCAGTTGAACACGAGCGACCGGGGCATCACTATCAGCGACGGCAATTTGGCTTCGGGATAGACATCGGCCAAGACGGCGATTGTCTGTATTGTCTTTCCGAGGCCCATATCATCGGCCAGGCAGCCCCCGATCTTGTTCTGCCAGAGATATTTCAGCCATTTCACTCCATCGGCCTGATAGGGGCGCAACGTTCCGTTGAGGCGCGGCGTCTCGAGCTTCTGATCTTTGAGTTTGTTGAAGCCCTCGTAGAGCTGGCGATGGCGTTTCCAGACAGCTCCTTCGACCTTTCCGTCGAGAAGTTTCTCAATCTCGGGAAGATCGAAAAACGAGACTTTCACATGGCCTTTGCTGTCGGGCTTACGCGAGAAAATTCGCTTCAGGCGCGCTATATAGTTACTGTCGAGCAAAGCGCGGGTGCCGTCGCCGAGTTCGACATAGCGGTTTTTATTGTAACGGCGCAGAAGGTCGGCCAGCGAAATCTTCTCTTCTCCGACCTCTACGGTGGCATCCCCCTCAAGAAAATCAATTCCGCTGCCAAGCTTCAGGCTCAGTTTTGGCCTGACCGGAGTGACATTGTATTCGCGCAACTTCTCGGAACCTATAAGCCTGTATTTGTCGAGCAGAGCCGGCAATCTGTCGAACAGGAAGCGCGCGGCAGCCTCTTCCTGAACGATAAATAGATTGCCGTCGTTATAGATTTCTGATTTCTGAGCCCTTGAGCGCGAAACGGCGTAGAGGTCATCAAGCAGACTATTCGCCGGATTATCGTCGGAGACCTTAAGCGGATAAATGTCGATAATTTTCCTCTCTGAATCGACCTCGGCCACGTAATGCAACTCGAAATCAGCCGAGAACTTCGGGTCGAGTCCTTCCACAGAGTTTACGGCACGCATATAAAGAGCCTTGTCGGCATCGACTTTGTCGAATATGATGGTCGGACGAAGCTCGCGCGGCGTCCTCCGCCGCTTTATCTGCATGTCAGCTATCGAGATCTCGATCTCGGGATTCATACTGACCAGAATACTGAGATATTCGGCCAGCGAATCCATGTCGAAATCTGTCAGCAACGCATTCATATCGGCGGCCGGACAATCTATGCCCCCGTTTATCGGACGTATCACTCCGTCGCCGCATATAACAAAAGAGTCGCCGACCATTGAAGAGACGCCGTATTTCCCGGCTATCAGCTCCGCCCGGCAGCGCCGTCGGCTGTCGTCACACACAATCCCGACACCGACATCGACCCCCTCGCGGTCGAAAACGACCTTGTTGCCCGATTCGTCGACAACATTGCCGGCCATCGACAGCATATAGACCAGTTCGGGATGTTCGTCGACAGAAAGCTCCTGAGCCGACGCCTCCGTATCATCCCAGCCGACGCTCCAGCCCGAAGGCTTCCGGGCGAAAGCGCGCAGAATATCGGCGGTAACGCCGCTGTATGACGATGCGTCGGGAATAGATCTCAACAGTTTGCCGGTCGCGGCATCGGCAACACCGACAGCCATTCCGCCATCGTGCTTTTTACGAAGACGGAACGAGACGGCTTTCGGCCGACCTTTCGGTGAAGAAGAGCTGCGGCCCGCTTTTCGGAGCGAAGAAAGAAAATCAGAATCCATAATCTACAAAGATACGAAAAAGTCTCAGTTCCCTGATAATATAACACCTGAAAACTGAATTCGGCCTGTCATCCGATATAATAAACGAGCCCCGACCGACGGCCGGGGCTCGCTATATCAGTTCCGGAATCTATTATTCGGCGAAGAGCACGATACGGTTCCAGTTGTTGACGTCGAAGGGCTGTACGTCGCTACCATACTGCTCGGTGGTGAGGCGGCTGGCGTCGATACCGTAGTCGTTGACGAGGATGTCTTTGACGGTCTGGGCGCGACGCTCAGAGAGCTTCATGTTGTAAGCGGCAGTACCGGTGTCACGGTCAGCATAACCGCGGATGTAAACCTTTGCATTGGGGTTCGACTTCATCCACTGTGCAACGTTGTAGACGTTGACCATTTCCTGATCGCTTACGCGGGCAGAATTGATCTTGAAGCGCACGCAGCTGAGCATGGGAGCCGGAGCCTTTTCTTCAACAGCGGGAACTTCGGGGCAGGGAAGCTGAGCTTCGCAAGCAGCCAGAGCGGCAGCGGTAGTTGCCAGAGCACCGCGGAGATCGTTGACCTGATTGTTGAGGGCGTTGATGTAGCCGATGTATTCGCAGGGGTTGTAGCTGGTGAATTCGCGGCCACCGATGTTGAAGTTGAAACCGCCGACAGCAACAGCGTTGATATCGAGAGGACGGTTAACTACGTTGCGGTTCCATTCGTCGCTGTAGAATACATAGCGGCCTTCGGCGAAGAAGTCGACATACTTGCAGAGACGGAAGCGGAGCTGGATACCGGCGGTGACGGGGAGAGTCCACATATTGGTCTTCTCGTTGCCGTGACGGTCGAAGCAGTTGGTGTAGCCGCTGTAGTCCCAGCTGAAGTTACCGCCGAAACCTACGAAGGGAATGATCGAGAATACGCGGGTCTTGCTGTAGCCGCAGATACTGTTGAGCATATCCCACATGATTTCGGCATTGAGGCTGACGTTCTGAGCCTTGCCCCATCCTTCGCTATCCCAGTGGATGGCGCCGTAGGTGGCGTTCATGCGGAAGCCGAAATAGGGGCTCCACCAGTGGCCGAAGCCGAGGTTATAGATCGCAGTGATCTGGTGAGACCAGTCGCCTTTGAAGCGGGTGTCTTCAACGAAGGGAAGCTGTGCGCCGGCACCGACTTCGATGAACCAGTTTTTACGCCAGGAGTGGTTGTAATTGTCTTTGCACTCGACGTTGGTAACGTCAATGTTGACGCTTTCGTCGACAACGACTGTCTCCTGAGCCTGAGCGTCGTTTGTTGCCAGCAGCATACCGCCGCAGGCTGCAAGAAGAAGTAGATTCTTTTTCATTCTCGCGTTTTTATGTTTCTGATAAATAGTTTACTAACTTCCTTTTTATGAGTTTCGGTGTGTTAGACGTAACCTGTTTTTTATGTTTTTATAACATTAATGCGGTTCGAATAGTTCAAAACTCGGTGCAAAAATAGCGTAATTATCTATCTTTAACAAATTTTTTGCTAACTTTTTTCACGATCGGCTGCTTGACAGCGTTGGCTGCCCGCAGTATATAAGGGCCATTACAGAGCGCGCCCCGGCGCTTGGTTGCGTATGTCAGGAGAGTTTTGTAACTTTGCAAGTTATGAATTTCAAGCTCCACTCCTCTTACAGGCCTACGGGCGACCAGCCACAGGCGATCGACAAGCTTGTTGCGGGCATCGACAGCGGTGCCCCGGCCCAGACGCTTCTCGGCGTCACCGGCTCGGGCAAGACTTTCACTATGGCCAATGTCATCGAGCGCGTAAACCGCCCGACACTCATCCTGAGCCATAACAAGACGCTTGCCGCACAGCTTTACAGCGAGTTCAAGAATTTTTTCCCCGAGAACTCGGTGCAGTATTTTGTGTCGTATTACGACTATTATCAGCCCGAGGCTTATATCCCCACTGTCGACAAATATATCGAGAAAGATCTGATGATCAACGATGAAATCGACAAGCTTCGACTCGCTACGACGTCTGCGCTGCTGTCGGGGCGACGCGATGTGATCGTAGTGTCGTCAGTGTCGTGTATCTACGGCATGGGCAATCCCGAGGACTTCAATGCCAATGTGCTGACGATCCGGACAGGCCAGAAAATCGTGCGCAACCACTTTCTGCGCCAGCTTGTCGACGCTCTTTACAGCCGCAACGAACTCGCGCCGTCGCGCGGAACCTTCCGGGTCAAGGGCGACACGGTCGACATCCGTCTGGCCTACGAAGAGATAACGCTGCGCGTCGTCTTCTGGGGCGATGAGATCGAGTCGATAACGACCGTAACGCCCGAAGACGGCGTGACACTCGGCACTTTCGACGAATTCAAGATCTATCCGGCCAACCTCTTTGTCACCTCGGCCACACGCGCCGCTCAGGCCTTAGGCCAGATTGAGCTTGATCTCGGCGATCAGGCCCGCTTTTTCCGAGAGGAAGGGAAAGAGCTTGAGGCCAAGCGACTGACCGAGCGCGTCACCTACGACATCGAGATGATTCGCGAAGTCGGCCATTGCTCGGGCATCGAGAACTACAGCCGCTATTTCGACGGACGCCGTCCGGGCATGCGGCCGTTCTGCCTGCTCGACTATTTCCCCGACGACTTCCTGACGATTATCGACGAGAGTCACGTCACCGTTCCGCAGATCCGCGGAATGTATGGCGGCGACCTCTCGCGAAAGGTCAATCTCGTCGAATACGGTTTCCGCCTTCCGGCCGCTCTCGACAACCGGCCGCTTAAATTCGAAGAATGGGAGAATCTGACAGGACAGAAACTGTATGTGTCGGCAACTCCCGCCGACTACGAGCTCGAACAGAGCGAAGGCGTCATCGTTGAACAGATAATTCGCCCGACTGGTCTTCTCGACCCCGTTATCGAAGTGCGCCCGGCGTTCAATCAGATCGACGACCTTCTCGAGGAAATCCACAAACGAATCGAGGCTGACGAGCGTGTGCTCGTGACAACCCTGACAAAACGTATGGCCGAAGAGCTCAACGCCTATCTGGCCAAACTGAATATTTCGGCCGCCTATATCCACAGCGACGTCAAGGCGCTCGACCGTATCGCCATTCTCGACGACCTGCGCGCCGGCAACTACGATGTTCTTGTCGGCGTCAACCTGCTGCGCGAGGGTCTCGACCTGCCGGAGGTGTCGCTCGTGGCGATTCTCGATGCCGACAAGGAGGGCTTCCTGCGCAGCCACCGCTCACTGACCCAGACCGTGGGGCGCGCAGCGCGCAATCTGAACGGCATGGTGATAATGTATGCCGACAATATCACCGACTCTATGCGCCAGACCATCGACGAGACGGAGCGGCGCCGCGCGATCCAGCTCGCCTACAACGAGAAGAACGGCATCACTCCGACGGCTATCGTGAAGGCGCGCAACGCTCTTGTCGGACTTGACGAGGCCTCAGACAAACGGCGCGACAGCCGTGGAACCGGACAGGCACCGCGACGCAAGCCGAAACCCGAGTCGATTCCCTACGCCACGGAATATGGCGTCGGCACTTCGGTTGCGGCCGACCCTGTCGTCGGCTATATGAATGCCGACGAGATCCGCCGCACAATCGAACGTTCGCGCGACCAGATGGTGCAGGCTGCCAAACGGATGGAATTTATCGAGGCGGCACGCCTGCGCGACGAAATCGAGGAACTCGAGATTATGCTCGCCAATAAAGAAAAACAGAAGGACTGATGACAAATACGACAGATTTTCTGCCGACCTCGGTCAAAGAGGTCGAAGCGCTGGGATGGGACAACCTCGATGTTATCATTTTCAGCGGCGACGCATACGTCGATCATCCGGCCTTCGGGGCTGCTGTTATCGGCCGGACGCTTCAGGCAGCCGGCCTGAAAGTTGCCATTGTGCCACAGCCGAACTGGCGCGATGATCTGCGCGATTTCCGAAAGCTCGGACGTCCGCGCCTCTTTTTCGGAGTGTCGCCCGGCGCGATGGATTCCATGGTCAACCACTACACGGCCGCGCGCCGCCTGCGCCACGACGACGCCTATACTCCCGGCGGACGCCACGGTATGCGCCCCGATTATCCGTCGGTCGTCTATTCGAAAATTCTGAAAGAGCTCTATCCCGACGTTCCGGTGATTCTCGGCGGTATCGAGCCGTCGATGAGGCGGCTGAGCCATTACGATTACTGGCAGGATCGTCTGCGCCCGTCGATTCTGCTCGATTCGCCGGCCGACATGATTGTCTACGGAATGGGCGAGCAGCCTGTCGTCGAGATTGCCCGCCGTCTTGAAGCCGGAGAGCCGGTAGTCGCGATGACCGATGTGAGGCAGACGGTTGTCCGCCGGCGCCTCGATGAAGTCCCCGCTGCCGACGCCCCTGGT
>DBGBEM010000007.1:0-2069 GCA_048477235.1 Muribaculaceae bacterium
GAATGGCTTCGTCGGCCCTCATCCCGCGCACGTCGATATCGCGGTTGAACCGGAGCTGACGGCGCCTCATGGCGTCGGTAGTGGCCGACGACACGAATCCCGCGCCTTTGGCCGATGCCTCGGGAATCTTTGCGTTGGTAGGCTGCAGACGCGACAGAGCTACGGTTGTCTTTATCATGCCGAAAGCAACAACGGCATTCTTTCCGCTTATCTCAATGACGCGTCCGGGCGTGCCCTGACCGTCGAGCCTGACCGTCGAGCCGACTTCTACAGGCGCTTTCGCTGTCTGAACCGCTGTCGGGGACTTGGCGCGCTCTTTCTTCGCTTTCGGCGCCTTGCGCAGCAGTTCGGGAAGCTTCGACGACTCGCGCTGAAGCTCCTGTTTGTCGCGGACGAGCTGACGGCGCGCTTCGAGAGTGCGGTCGCGCTCGGCCTGGGCATGGCGTATTTCCGAAATGGCGCGTTCGATAGCTCCGTTGCTTCCCTCAATTATCCGCGTTGCCTCGGCGCGGGCTTCGGCAAGAATGTCGCGACGGCTGCGACGCAGCGTCTCAGCCTCGTCGCGATAACGTTCGAGAGTGGCCTCGAGCTCTTTCTCGCGCTTGCGGATAGCTGCGCGCTTGTTCTCCCAATAACGTTTGTCGCGGGTGATGTCGAGCAGATATTTGTCGAGATTGACATAGTCACTGCCTACAATCTCGCCCGCCTCGTCGATAACCTCGGCGGGCAACCCGGTCTTGCGCGCTATCTCGAGAGCGAAAGAGCTGCCCGGATTGCCTATCGACAGGCGGAACAGCGGCTGCATGAGATGGCGGTCATAGAGCATCGAACCGTTGACCAGGCCCTCGGTGTCCTCGGCGTAATGCTTCAGATTCTGGAAATGGGTCGTTATCACACCCCACATCCCGCGGTCGTTGAAACGATGAAGGATGGCCTGCGCTATCGCGCCTCCGATCTGAGGCTCGGTGCCCCCGCCGAACTCATCGATAAGAGTCAGCGAAGTCGTGCGCCCGCGCTGGAGCATGAGTTTCATCGTGCGCAGATGCGACGAGTAGGTCGACAGATCGTCTTCAATCGACTGATCGTCGCCAATGTCAAGGAAAATGTCGTCGAAAATGCCGAAGTGGCTGTTGTCGTAGACAGTGGGAAGCATTCCACACTGAAGCATATACTGAAGTATTCCGACAGTTTTCAGGCACACCGACTTACCTCCGGCGTTAGGCCCTGAGATAATCAGGATACGCTGCTTCGGCGTCAGGCAGATGTCGATAGGAACTATCTCTTTTCCCTGAGCGGCGAGAGTGGCCTGAAGCACGGGGTGGCAGGCATGGTACCATTCCATCTCCGGCTCTTTCGTCAGCGAGGGGCGCGAAGCTCCGCTGTCGAGGGCATATAATGCTTTCGAACGCACGAAGTCGAAGAAGCCGAGATCGAGATATGCGGCCGCGAGCTCGTCGGCTTCGGGCCTCATGTCCGCCACTATGGCGGCCATAATGCGGGCTATCTCGCGGCGTTCGTCCATCTCAAGCTCGCGCACACGGTTGTTGGCCTCGACTACCTCGGCAGGCTCGATAAAAACAGTCTTTCCACTGGCGCTCTCGTCGTGGACTATGCCAGCTACGCGCCGTTTGTTTGCGGGGGCAACCGGAAGCACGAGGCGCCCGTCGCGCAGCGTCGGACTGACGTCTGCATCGACATAACCCTCCGCTATGGCGCGGGCTACAACTCTGCGCATTATCGAGTTTATCGTTCCGGAAATACCGCGCAGCTGGCGGCGTATGTCGGCAAGCTCCGGCGACGCGTTGTCGAGAACATTCCCGTATTTGTCGATGGTACGGTCAATTTCCGATCGGAGCGCCGTGAAATCGGGCAGAGAAATGGCTGTTGCATCGAGTCCCGGAAAAGGCGACCGCTGACTCTCCCCCTCGCGGTGAGAGGCGAAATAGCCGGCGACATCCTTGACGATTCCAAGCATACGGCGCAGCTTCACGAGGTCGGCGACCTCGATCGAAGCGCCGGGTATTCTGACAGCGGCAATGATGGTGTCGAGATCATCGTCGAGATCGCTC
>DBGBEM010000008.1:0-4509 GCA_048477235.1 Muribaculaceae bacterium
TCGCCAGACTGTCTTCGCCGAGGTCACGGGCAATTTTGGCGCCGTGCTCAAACATCCACAGGGCCGAATCGTTGTTGAAAGCTGTGTAGCCGTTGCCGAGCTCAAGCATCAGCCTGACGGTCTCGCCGGTCGGGGGCGGCGAAACTGTAAGGCGTCGGCGCAGCGAGTCGAGATATGCCTGACGGACGGCTACGTAAGCATCGCGCTTCCCGATCTCGCGGTCGAGCTGCGTCAGAGTCCTTTCCATATCCCCTTTCGAGAACTCGGCAGAAGAGGCTGAAAGGCCGAGCAATATCATCAATATGGCATAGATGAACTTCACCTTGCAAAGATACGAAAAATTCCGATGAACATGAGGATATGGCTTTTTTAATTTGGCGCAGGGAGTGGGGCGACGACATTTTGTCAGGGATAACGGAATTTTGTAATTTTGCCGTATGATTATGACCACTACGAAATCGGTTTGCCGCAATCTGGCTGCATTGCTTTCGGCTCATGGCGTCAGACGGGCCGTCGTTTCGCCCGGAAGCCGCAATGCTCCTTTGATTGTCGCGCTGAACCGTCAGCCCGATATTGCTCTGACCGAGGTTGTCGACGAGCGCTCGGCGGCGTTTGTGGCTCTCGGAATGGCGGCGCGTATCGGCGAGCCTGTGGCGATCTGCTGCACGTCGGGCTCGGCGCTTCTCAACTATGCCCCGGCCCTCGCCGAGGCTTTCTACCGCCACGTTCCGCTGATAGCCGTGTCGGCTGACCGCCCGTCGGAATGGATCGATCAGGCCGACTCCCAGACTATGCGCCAGCGCGGAGCTTTGTCTTCCGTTACGAAAAAATGTGTCGACTTAGCCGTTGATATGTCTGATGCAGTCAGCGACCGCCTTGTCAATGAGGCTGTTCTTTCGGCACTTCAGGAGCCGCGGGGCCCTGTCCATATTAATGTTCAGCTCGCGCCTCCGCTCGGCCGGACCGAAGAGGCCGAAGTCCGGCCCCGGGTGATTCGTATGATGGAACCCCGGGGCGACTTGCGGTATGAGCAGGTCAGAGCTCTTGGCGAAGAACTTTGCGGACGGCGCATACTGATAGTGGCCGGAGGATGCGCGCCTTCACCTCGTCTCCACAGAGCGTTGGGGCGAGTGGCGTCGATGCCTGATGTCGTTGTCATCGGCGAGCCGACATCCAATCTTCATGTCCGCGGACTTGTGGGAGATATTGATTCTCTGCTGGCTTCGGTTACGGATGACGTTGCCGGGTCGTTTTATCCCGATGTTGTCGTCTCGTTCGGACTCCCTGTCGTGTCGACGCGCCTTAAAAGCTGGCTGCGTGCCGCTCCCGAGTCGATGGAGCATTGGGCGTTGGGATATGACAGCCTGATGGCCGACACTTTCCGTCATCTGACTATGCGGATAAATACCGATCCGGCCGTTTTCCTCTCGCAACTGGCGGGAGCTCTGAAATCAGGCGCGACAAACTATCGCGACTCTGTGGCCGGAGCTTATCTCACGGCTGTCGGGAGGCGTAATGATCTGCTCGGCCGCATGCCGTGGTCAGATTTCATGGCCGTAGGCCGACTGTTGCGTCTGGCCGGCCGCAAGGGCTGGGATGTTGAACTGAGCAACGGCATGACTGTGCGTTACGCAGCGCTGTTCGATAATTCAGGAATACACCGCATGTCGGCCAACCGCGGAATCAGCGGAATCGAAGGCTCGACTTCGACTGCCGTCGGGGCGGCTCTGGCGTCGCAACATCCGACGCTACTGATAACCGGCGACACGAGTGCATTCTACGACATAGCCGGGCTTGCCTCGACAGATCTTCCCTCAGGATTCCGCATCGCCATAATCGACAATGGGGGCGGCAATATATTCCGTATCGTTGCCAACACACGGTCGCTTGACGAACGCGAGCAATTTCTGACGTGTCATAAACCGGTGGGCGTGTCGTGGGCCGACGTCGCGCGCTCATACCGCCTCGAGTTCTTCGATGCGTCGTCGTTTGTCGAGTTCGATAGCATAGCCGCTGAATTTGCCGCGTCTAAACAGGCCGCTATGCTTGTTGTCCATACCGACGGCCCTGAATCAGCAAAACTATACCAGCAATATTTCAATAATCTTAAGCAATGAGAGAATGGAAAACTATCAAGGAGTATTCCGACATACTCTTTGAGCAATATGGCCGCATAGCCAAAATAACAATTAACCGTCCGCAAGTCTACAACGCTTTCCGCCCCCAGACAAACCGCGAGATGCTCGACGCCATGGCTTATTGCCGCGAAGCGCAGGACATAGGTGCCATTATCCTCACCGGCGCCGGCGACAAGGCTTTCTGCTCCGGTGGCGATCAGAATGTGAAGGGTGTCGGCGGCTATGTCGACGAGAGCGGAACGCCGCGGCTCAATGTGCTCGACCTTCATAAGGCTATCCGTTCGATTCCCAAGCCTGTCATCGCCATGGTCAACGGATATGCCATCGGCGGAGGCCACGTGCTCCACGTTGTCTGTGACCTTACCATAGCCGCCGACAGCGCCCGCTTCGGCCAGACAGGGCCTAAGGTAGGCAGTTTCGACGCCGGTTTCGGATCAAGTTATCTGGCGCGTTGCGTGGGCCAGAAAAAAGTGCGCGAGATCTGGTTCCTCTGCCGCCAGTACACGGCTGTAGAGGCCGAGCAGATGGGCATGGTCAACAAGGTTGTTCCTCTCGAACGTCTCGAAGACGAGACTGTCGAATGGTGCGAGACCATTCTGAAGCGTTCTCCTATGGCTATCAGGATGATCAAGCGCGCTCTCAACGCCGAGCTCGACGGTCAGCGCGGACTGATGGAGTTTGCCGGCGACGCCACTTTGCTCTATTATCTCATGGATGAGGCTCAGGAAGGCAAAAACGCATTCCTTGAGAAACGAGACCCCGACTTCGATCAGTTCCCCAAATTCCCGGGCTGATGGGCAGACGTGCCGCCTGGTGCCGCTACAGGCTTGATTTCCGTTTCGTAGCGCGGACATCGCGCGAGACGATGACATCGAAGGACACCTATTTTCTGAAACTCCGGGACGACACTGCCCCTGAGGTTTTCGGAATAGGGGAGTGCGGTCTCTTCCGCGGCCTCAGCTCCGACGACCGACCCGACTATGAGCAGCGGCTCGACGCTCTATGCCGGGCCATAAACCGGGGCGAAGAACCCTCGACAGCGGGCTATTCATCTATTACCATGGGCTATGAGACCGCTCTTGCCGACCTCGCCGGAGGCGGGAGGCGGATTGTCTTCGACAGCCCCTGGGCTCATGGCGATGGTCAGCTGACGATAAACGGGCTCGTATGGATGGGCTCGCCCGACGAGATGCTGCGCCGTATCGACGAGAAACTGTCGTCGGGATTCCGCTGCCTGAAGATGAAGATCGGTGGCGTCGGTTTCGAAGATGAGCTTCAGCTCATTGCCCATATCCGTTCGGCTTTCGGGCCTGATTGCCTTACTCTTCGTGTCGACGCCAACGGCGCATTCAGTGCCGCTGATGCTCTCGACCGGCTCGACCGGCTTGCCCGGTTCGACATTCATTCTATCGAGCAGCCTGTGCGCGCCGGACAGCCCGAAGAGATGGCCCGTATCTGCGGGGCGTCCCCTATACCTGTGGCCCTCGACGAAGAGCTTATAGGCATTGATGACGACCGCGACAAGATCCGGCTGCTCTCAACCGTCAGACCCCGGTATATCATTCTCAAACCGACGCTTGCGGGTGGCTTTGCGTCATCGATGGCATGGATCGAGGCTGCGGAAGCTCTCGGCATAGGATGGTGGATCACGTCGGCTCTCGAATCGAATATCGGCCTGAACGCGATAGCCCAGTGGACCGCGTCGCTCGATGTTGAAATGCCTCAGGGACTCGGCACCGGCCAGCTTTATCATAACAATATCGTTTCGCCGCTACGGCTCGACGGCGACCGCCTCTACAGTGACCCCGACGGGCGCTGGGAAATACCTCAGCTTCAATGGATAGAACCCTGATCCACGGTGCCGGCGCGTTTCTTGACCTGTGGGCCGACGAGTCGCCGGTGATCGAGGCGCATACAAGCGGCTCGACCGGCGCCCCCAAGAAGATTCTGTTGCCCAAAGAACAGATGCGACGGTCGGCGCAGGCCACAAACGCTTTTTTCGGCATCGACAGCCGTTCGACGCTCGTCTGTCCGCTGTCGGTTGACTATATAGCAGGCAAGATGATGGTAGTCAGGGCCGTCGAGGCAAGCGCGGAGCTATGGATGCTCACCCCTCACCGCGAGAATATTCTTTCAGAACTGCCCGATTCGGTCGAGACGATTGATCTTCTGCCTGTTGTGCCTGCTCAGCTCGAACCTCTTCTGCGCAGCAATAAGGTCGCGCGTGTGAAGAATGTCATTATCGGCGGATCGCCAATGACTGAGGCTCAGGAGGCTATGGCTGCGGATGCTCCTTTTGCAGCTTTTGCCACTTATGGAATGACAGAGACATGCAGCCATGTGGCTTTGCGCCGGATAGGCCATGACGGAC
>DBGBEM010000009.1:0-10631 GCA_048477235.1 Muribaculaceae bacterium
TCTTGGCCGAATCTTTCTTTCGGTTTGTCGTTGTCGAGGCAACGGCCGTCACACTTTCAGGATCGGCCATACGGCGCGTTTCGATAACAAGGCGGTCACCCTCTTTCACCTTTCCGCGGCGAAGTTTGTTCCAGCGCTTGATGTCGGTTGCGCTGACATCGTATTTCTTAGCTATATCCTTTATGTTCTCGCCGCGGCCTACAACGTGGGTTATCGACGATACGCTCTCGGTAGCCGCCATCGCCAGCTCGTGGTTCTGATCGGCATTGGCGCTCTGACGGCTTGCCGCCGTAAGATTCCTGTCGCCATCGACGTCGACAGGCTCTGCGGACTCGTTCGATGTTCCCGGCTCAACATAAGTGCGCTGTGCGTAAAGCTCAGCGTCGTGAGCCAGAATGGCATCCTCGCTCATGAGGTAGCTCAGAACCTGCTGGCGCGGCAATGTCAGCATATACGGACGATAGTTGCCCGGAATAATATCTTTGCGAAACTGGGGATTCAGCATTCTGATCTCGTCGATAGGAATATTGAGGACATCGGCTATCTGCTGAAGGTGGACGCGATGATTCACGGTGACAGTGTCGGTTGTCAGGTGGCGGCGCACTACAGTGGGCGAGATATTGTGGTGGTCGTAGAAATTCATCACATAGTTGGCTGCGATGAACGCAGGCACATATCCGCGGGTTTCGCGCGGCAGATAGTTATAGATTTCCCAGAAATCTTTCTTTCCGCCACCGGCACGGCGAAGAGCCTTGTTGACATTGCCCGGGCCGCAGTTGTAGGCCGCAATCGCCAGCGACCAGTCGCCGTAGATATCATAGAGCTGATGGAGATAGCGGGCGGCGTTGCGCGACGACGCACGCGGATCGCGGCGCTCGTCGACAAGCGAGTTGACCTCCATGCCGAGCCCTTTAGCTGTGCCCGGCATGAACTGCCAGAGACCACCGGCGCCGGCACGGCTGACGGCATTGGGGTTCAGCGCGCTCTCGATAACCGGCAGATACTGCAGCTCGGTAGGCATTCCCTCTTTCAGGAGTTCCTCAAGGAAGATGTTGCCGTAGTAGCTGTGGAGAGCGAGCATATCGGCCACAAGGCCGCGGCGCTTGCCCAGATACATATTGATCATCTTGCCGACAACATCGTTATAGGGCATCTCTATCTCGGTCGGCAGCGAAGCGAGGCGCTTCTCATAGTCTTTGGCAGTTCCGAGGCGCTCAGACTTATTGCTCTTGTCGCGCACGACATAGTTCTGGAGATAGAAATTTTCCTCAAGCTCGCCGATTTTCGTCTCGAAGCTTTCCGGCGGCACTATATTGTCGTCGGTCAGGGAATGTTTGATGTCGAGAATCGACTGCGAAGGATAGGCCGAAGCAGCGGGCACGGCCACTGCACCGCAGATAACAGCTGCGGCTAACGGCTTGAGAATAGCACTCATGTGTTTGGATAGTCTCATGACAATTGGGGAGAACTGAGGTTAAAAGTTTAAGGCCCATTGCACTCCGACGCCGGGATAGCGCGTCGAATGGCGGTCGGGGATGAGAGTCGGCGACACGTCCATGCTCAGGGTTGGAGAGATATCGAAATGCGAAAGTGAGGCGTCGACATAGGCGTCGACGATAGAGAGCAGATAAACACCGACCATACAGATTATACACAGGTCGCGGTTGCGCCGGTAATAATCTTTGCGGCTCTTCAGCACATTGGTCAGCCACTCGCGGTCGAGGTCGCTTTCCTGTGTGGTCGGCGGAAAGAAATCCATATAGCTTTTCGTCGACGGGTCAGAGTCCATAATGTCGGAATAGGCGCGCGTATAGTCGCGCAACATACCGTTGTTCCACGAAGTGGCATATCCGAGTCCCATAAATCCACCGATAATGATCGGCAGTTTCCAGAAACTGCGGTTATAGATCTGTCCGAGACCCGGAAAAAGAACCGACATCCACACAGCCCGGGTCGGATTCGGATTGAACACGAATCCGGTGTCGGCAGCCATGGTGCGGTCGAGTTCGGGAGGAACGATGACGGCAATTGTGTCGACAGGCACTATGCTGACACTGTCACCGCTGACTGTCAGCGTCGAGCCGACAACCTCCGCACCGGGGCCGACAGGCTGCGACAGGGCGATTGTATCAGGCCATTCGGGGTTTGTGCGGCGCTGAGGTCTGACCGGCTTCATCGGATTAACCGAAAAAATGTTAACAGGGACAGCCAGCGCCAAAATCATGACGCCGACAAGCGATGCCAGCAGTTTACGCGGGTTATGTATACTATTCTCCGGCCGGTTAAAGCACATAGTTAAATCAGCTGACAAACAGCCTATTACATTCCGTTGGCGGAATAATAACTGAGGCTGTCGGCCCGCTCGGTTAGTTTCGTGGTTCAAATTTAGATAAAATCGGCGACAAAACAAAGCAACCGGGACGCCCGCAGGGTCAGCTTGACCCTTGGGAGCGTCCCGGCGTGAAAATTTGTTAACGCTGAAGCGTCAGTTGTCGGTCTTCGGTGTCGAAGGGCTCAGAGGCGCGAGCACGGAGCTGACAGTGAAAGTTCCGTGGGTGTTGGCGACACAGTTGAAGGTCAGGCTGCCGCCGCTGACGGGTGTCACACCGAGATTAAGATCGGAGATCGGGAAATTCGGATAAGGAGTGACGGTCGAGCCGGTCTTGATCTGGGGAATGAGATTTGCGGCCGTGAGCTGCAGGGCATTGCCGACAAAGCTGACGGGAATCTTCGGGAAGGTCATGTCGAGCGCGGGCATCGCTGCGAGGAACTTGGCGCCGGTAATGTCGAGGTTGGCAACCGGATTGGCGGTATCGGTCAGATCCATGACGATCGCATAGCGGGTGTCGGTCGACATATACGGCTGACCGCCATCGACAGGTGTCGAGGTTGTTGTGCCGTAGAGCAGAGTAGTGAGCGGGAAGACTGTGACGTTATATTTTCCGTTGACCGAGAAGCGGATCTTATAGACGTATGATGCGGTCCACTGGCCCGACATTCCGTTCTGGATGACGCGGTTCAGAATCTGGACTTCGATGTTGTCGAAAATAACCCCCGATGCAGCCTGATTCTCGGGAACGACGTCGCGGGCGACAATAGTTATGGGCTTGTCGACAGCCTCCTGGGTAGCTGTCAGCGCAGGCAGGTCGAACGACGACAGGGCGATATCGTCGCCGAGACGGATATTCGACATGCTGATTTTCATTTTCGCTTCGGCACCTTTGATGCTGAGCGCGAAATTATATCGCGGCTCCTTGGTGATTTTGTAGCCCTGCTCGTTTGTCGTTGTCACTACATTGAAGCAGTCACCATAAGTCCACGACTGTGTCGACGAAGGTTCGTTGTCGTTGTCGTTGTCGAGGCATGACGAAAGGCTCATCGCCAGAACTGCCATCGGAATAAAATACTTGACTTTCATTCTTATTGAGTTTTGTTGTTATATGATTCAGAAGGTTGATATTTCATATCGGAAAGTAACGGCGCCACGGGCCGGTTTTCCCCGCTGGACAAATCGGTTGCCGATCGATTCGTAGCTGAATGTGGAGTAGCGCGTCGACGTCAGGTTGTCGCCTCCCAGAGTGACACTCCAGCAGCGCCCACTGACAGCGGCCGAGGCGTCGAGCAGCGCGTAGAAGGGCTGACGGTAGCGGTTGGCCTCGTCCCAGTATATGCTGCCGACGCCGCGCAAACCGACATTGATCTCAACGGACAGCGAACGCGAAAGCGGTCTGTTCCACGAAACTCCGGCGAAAAATGTGTTCTGAGGCACGTAGGGCACCCGCCGGCCGGCATAGTCCTCGCGGCCATTGTCGAAGTCGACGAATTCGGCCGAAGTGAAGCCGTATGACGCGCGCAGAAGCCACTGCGGCGCCGGATGCCATCGGCCCGATATCTCGGCGCCGACGCTGCGCGTCTTGCCGGCGTTGGCCATAATGCGCCCCGTTGTGGTTCCTTCGGGAAACATCGTCAGCTGCTGGTCGCGGCAGTCGATATAAAACAGGGCCATCTCACCCGACAGTTTCCTGTCGGCTGTCGACAGACGGCAACCGATCTCATAGTTCCAGCTCTTTTCGGGAGCGTAGCTGATAATCGTGCTGACGTCGTATTTGGCAGACAGGCCCATCGTTTCCATTACCTTTTGTTGTAGAACGTCGCTGAACATCTGTGTATTGTATCCGCCGGCCTTATAACCTTTCGAAAAAGAAGCAAAAATTTCTGAACCGGGCGTCGGAAGACGGTATTGCACAGTCAGTTTAGGCAGCAGTTGGGTAAAACTTTTGCTGAGACTTCCGGGATTGTCAATCACGAGGCCGACACGGTCGAAGACAACCGGATCACCCGCTCCCGACAGATCCCATATCGTATAGGCCGAGCGGCACCATGAATTGTAGTCGAGAGTCGTAGTTTCATAGTCGAGACGCAGATCGGCAGCGAAAGTCCAGTCTCCGACGTCGACGGCGCTGCGGTGATAAACGGCCACTCCGCCCGTTGGCGCTGTGAAGCGGCTGTCGAGACGGAAAGATGGCTCGTCCCACGAAATCGGATAAACGGGATTGACCTCGTTGCGATGTTCTACGATAAGACGCTCGATGCCGTCTTCCCTGAATGTCACAGGCGCCTCCATCCGGCTTCGCTTATAGAAGCCGAACACCCCTGCGAGCCAGCTGTAGCGCCCGGAGCGCCCTTTCGCCACAAAGTCCTGAGTAACGGCCCACTCACGGCGTTTCTGAGTCAGGGTGAAGTAGCTGTCGGGCAGAAAATCCTGATCGAGAGTCATATTGTCGTCGATATACTGGAAAGATGTTATCGACGAGAAAGTGAAGGCGCGATGGCGCCAGTTGACCGTCAGGCCGTCGGAAATACCTGTGCGGCGATAGAAGCAGGTGTCGTTATAGGCTATGCGCCCCGTGGCTACGCTTTCGTAGGGGTAGCCGTGCTGACGGCTCAGCGACAGCGAGGCCGTATTCTCGACCGTGACAGCCGAAGACGGGCGCCACGATGTTTTCCAGCGCACCGCCCCGCCCTCTTCGCGGTCGGCCTTTGCACCGGAATATTCATTGGTGAAATATCCGCCCAGATAGTTGACATTCGCGCTGACAGCCATCGCAACGCGGCTGCTCACTCCGAAATATGCCGAGGCCGACGCGCGCAGAAGCGTTCCTGTTCCGGCTTCGGCCATGAAACGGAAACCTCTGTAGCGGAGCGGCGACAGGGTCGTTATATTCACCACTCCCCCCATTGTGTTCCGCCCGTAGAGCGTCGACTGGGGGCCGCGCAGCACTTCGACACGCTCTATGTCGACAAGATCGAAGTCGTAGTTGTCTTTGTTGAGGAAAGGCACATTATCGACATTCAGCCCTACCACGGGTTGGTCGATTCGGGCGCCGATGCCGCGCACATATATGCTCGATGTCATTCGAGTGCCGTAGTCGGGGATGTAGAAGTTAGGAGCTACTTCGCTGACATTCTTCATTGTGACAATGCCGAGGCGCTCGATTTCCTTGCCCGACACTACCGTGGCAGCCACGGCGCCGCGCGCGGCCATGCCGGCGCCGGTGCTCTTGATGGCCGTGACCGATACTTCCTCGAGCCTACGCGACAAGGTGTCGGGCTCTTCGGCAAATACCGTCAGCCCTGTAAGGAAAGTCAAAAGTAACATTGCAAGCTTCACGCTGCAAAATTACTAAAAACTGCTATGGCGAAAAATCACTAAAAATAGGTATTTTAATAGAAGTGTGCACCTACGAGACTCAGGCGTTCGGCAATGCGTCCGTCGCCGCTCCAGATGAGATCTATCCCGAGATAGCGCGAGGCTGTGGCGACCACATCGAAGCCGTATGACTCAAGCGAGGGAGCCGCCTTGTCGGGATGGCGGCACGGAAGCCCCTCGGGGCGCGTGCATCCCTGCTGACAATGAGAGCAACGGCCGCCGAAAGCGAGCACTGTTCCGCCCAATCGGCTCCTTGCTTCGAGCAACTGCCTCTCAAGCTCCCTGCGCGCCGGAAGCATCACTTCGAGACTGCGCTCAACGGCGATGTCGCGGCAGACGGGGCGGATCACCGCCCCATAGAAGGTGACTCGGCCGAATCCGCGCAACCGGTCGAGCGGATCATAGTCGAACGGCGGGCATATCCATGTCTTGCCGAAGTTCGGACACGCCCGGCAGGCGCGCATACAGGCATCGGCGTTCCGATACGACGCAATATATTCACCGGCGTCGGCATCGGCACTCAGGAATTCGACTTCGGCGGCAGTCTCACCGCTTCCCATGAGTTTCATCGCGTAGTCAGTTTAATGTTGAACAGTCGCTCGACAGCGCCCGACGCCACAATCTCGCCCGGAGTCATTGTCAGCAATCCGGGCGGATCGACAAGAGCTATCGAATCGGCCCGGTCGAGGGCTATGTCGAGCTCGTGGGTCGAGAAGACTATGGTCTTGTGCCCGGAGTGAGCCAGACCGGCAAGCAGGTCACAAAGCTCATACCGGCCCGGGAGATCGAGAAACGATGTCGGCTCGTCGAGAAGTATGACCGGGGTGTCCTGCGCAACAGCGCGCGCTATCATGACGCGCTGACACTCGCCGTCGCTGAGGCTGTCGAGAGGACGGTCGGCAAAACCGGCCGTCGAGGTAGCCTCCATGGCCTCGTCGACAATAGCACGATCAGCCGCAGAGAGACTGCCTGTCCAGCCGGTATAGGGCGCGCGCCCGGTCTCGACGGCGGCCCGGCAAGTCATATTCGGAATGCGCGGACGCCGCGTGCTGACCATAGCCATCAGGCGCGAAAGCTTCAGGGGCGCGGCAGTGGATATGTCAGTACCCCCGATAAGGACTGTGCCGCTGTAATTGTGATTCAGCCCTGCGACAGCGCGCAAAAGAGTCGATTTGCCGGTGCCGTTGCGGCCTATGAGTGCTGTCAGTGTGGATGCGTTGAACCGTGCGTCGACATCTTTCAGAAGCGTGCGGTCGCCGAATCCGATTCCGAAGTCTTTCAGTTCTATCATGCCGTCGATTTATTTCGCCATACAATCCACACGACCACCGGGATTCCGAGCAGAGCCGTTATAGCGTTGACAGGCAATATAAAAAGTTTCGATATGACGTCGCAGCCGATAAGAGCAGCAGCGCCGGTAAGAGCCGTTGCCGGAAGAAGGACACGATGGTCGGAGGTTCCGAACAGCAGTCGCGCCACGTGGGGTATTGCCAGCCCTATGAATTCGATCGGGCCGCAGAAGGCGGTGACGGTTCCGGCCAGGAGGGTCGTCGAACAGAAAAGCAGCGCGCGCGTGCGGCGCGTGCTGAGTCCCATAGTAACGGCGTATTCCTCGCCGAAAAGCAGCAGGTTCAGCGGCTTGACAGCGGCCACACCGAGCACCAGCCCGAGAACGACAGCCGGAGCGAGAAGCCAGAGCTGGGCCGAGGTGACATCACCGAGAGATCCCATTGTCCACACGACAAACCGTTTCAAAGAGTCCTCACTCGAAAGATATTGCAGAATCTGAACCACGGCGCCTACTCCCGACGAAAACATCATTCCGAGAATGAGAATCACCATAATGTCTCTGACGCGACGCCCCACTATGGCTATGGCAAAGAGGACGGCAGCGGCTCCTACCCACGCTGCGCCCGCTATGCCGAGCGACGAGAATGCGCCCGAAAGGCCCAGAAGAGGCGCGCCGAGCATGAAGAGAGCAACGCCGAGGCTGGCGCCTGAGCTTATGCCGAGAACATACGGGCCGGCCAGCGGATTGCGGAACAGAGTCTGCATCTCGAGTCCGCTGACACCGAGCGCAGCGCCCGCAAGAAGAGCCACAACTGCTTTCACAAGGCGGATGTCGACAACGATGCGCGCCGTCGTTTTCGGCACGTCTCCACCGGTGAGCGCCGCCAAAACATCGCTAAGAGGGACAGGCGCACCCCCGACCGTCATGTCAAAAGCGAGAAAGAGCAGTGTTATCGCCCCAAGGATAATGAAAATCAGTGCTTTCGGGCGTCTCATCGCAGATTTTCGTAGTAGACGAAAGGCTCGCTGACAAGCTCGGGATGAAATATTTTCATCAGATCGCGCAACACAAGGTCGGGGTTGACGATGCCCGACTCCCAGTAGTCATTGCCCCCTCCGGCGACGCTTCGGAGCGTACAGTTGAACACACGTCCCGAGACAACGGGGCGCGTATCGGCGAAACGCGGCAGAGCGTCGCGGAGTTCTCCGTCCGTCCGGTAGGTTCCCAAGACAAGCCACACGTCGGCCTTGTCGGGCAGCAGATAAGCCTGTTCCATCGAAACCGGAACGGCGCGCCGGGTGTTGTTGTCGCTATAGACAGCCTGACCGCCGGCGTCGCGCACGAGCCGCAGGGCATAACTGGAATTATAGGGCATGAACCATGTGTCGCGATACGGGGCGTTAAACATGGCTTTCGGACGGGTTGCCACTTTTTCGGCTCTCTTTCTGACAGCCTCATAGCGGGCCGGGATTGAATCGAAAACCGAACGGCCTTTGTCGCGCAGACCGCACACTTCGGCCAGAGCCATAAGCCATTCGGCTTTTCCGAGCGGCGATTCCTCGCAATAATCACCTATATAAAGATAAGGAATGCCGAGTTCCTTCAGCTTCGGCTCCATCGCGCTGGCGCCGTTGACACTGAAGAGCAGCACGAGATCAGGATCGGCGCCGACAAGTCGTTCATAGTCGATATTCCCCTCATAACCGATTTCGGCAATGCTGTCGAGGCGGGCGCGGACCGACGGGGCCGAGACAAAATCTTTTCCCGAAAGACCGACAATGCGGTCGGCAGCCCCGAGAACGTCGAGCATGGCGACATGGGTTGTCGACATCGCAACGATTCTGCGGGCATCGCCGCGAAGCACCTGTCCCCCGAATCCGGCAGGCACTCCCTCGTCGCCACGAAGGACAAGCAACGCCGGTGCTTCGGCCGGAGCCACACTGTCGTCGGTCTGCCATGCACGGCCGACCTCGATGACGGTCGACTGACGTCCGGGCGCACCCTTGATTGCAAAGCCGCCGGCATAGCGCGGCGCATAAACGTCGTCGGTGAACACTTCGGCCCGCTTCGATGCGGAGTTGCATCCGGCGAGAATAAAAGCAATAAGGATGCAGCAGAAAAACGCCCGGCCTGTTGTCTTCATACCTGTTATTTCTGGAAAGCGCGGGCTATCGACCGTTTGTCGTCGCGTTCCTTGATGCTCTGGCGCTTGTCGTATTCCTTCTTACCGCGCGCGATTCCGATAACAACTTTCGCCAGACCGCGGTCATTAATAAAAAGGCGAAGCGGAACAACGGTAAACCCGACATCTTTCGATGCCTTCTCGAGCTTAGCGAGCTCCTTTCGGGTCAGAAGCAGCTTGCGGTCGCGGCGCGCTTCATGGTTGTTGTAAGTGCCGTAGAAATATTCGGCGATATACATATTCTTGACCCACGCCTCGCCGTTAATCATAACCACGTAGGTGTCGGCCAGCGAAGCCTTTCCCATCCGCAGCGCCTTTATCTCAGTGCCGGTCAACACGATACCCGCCGTAAAAGTATCGCCAATGGCGTAATCGAACGTAGCGCGCCGGTTCTTTATGTTTATTTCCTTAAGATTCATGTTTTTAAGAAGGGAGAACAATATTCATCAAAAGCATCAGCAGATAAGGAGGCGCCAGAACTCCGGCAACCGATCCCGCCACAAAACGCCCCGTCATTCCCGAAGCTATGCGAAGATAGCGCGATGCCTTCCACATTATTATAACAACATAGACAGGCAAAAAGAATATGATCGCCATCGGCACAGGCACACAGTTCTGGACTATCATCAGCAGCTCGAGAAGGCCGAGCACGTAGAGCACAAAAGTGTGGTTTCTCTGCTCTGAGACATCTCCGTCAGTCACTCCCGCCATGAAAAAGCTGATCGCAAATGTCGAGATGAAGTAACCGATGAAAAACATAACGAACGTCGTTATTGCATTCATCAGCAACTGGCTGACGGTCAACGAATCATGATAGAAGCGCGCGACGAACTCCGTCAGCGCCGTCAGGGCTGTCAGCGGATAAAAACCCGCCGATGCCAGAGCGCGGCTGTCGATGCGCGATGCGGAGATATCCTCCCACCCGTGACCGGGCGACAATATGAGCTGAAAAAGATGCTTCAGATATTTCAACATAGAGCGCAAAGTTACTAAAAAAGCACTTCACGGCAAAAAAAGAGAAAATATGCAGCGCAGAACATCCTGTCAATTTGACGGTTGACATTTTTTAACGCTAAAAACTATTGACAGGAGCAGAAAAAGCACTACCTTTGCACTCACAAAAACATCGCGGGGTGGAGCAGTGGTAGCTCGTTGGGCTCATAACCCAAAGGTCGCAGGTTCGAGTCCTGCTCCCGCCACACTGAGCGTCGAAGACCGGTCTTCGACGCTTTTCTTATATCTTCGCCTCAAATGCAAACAAGATATAAAATTTATTAATTATGGTTTCAAGCTATTGACAATCTCGAAAATGGCCGTATCTTCCCGAGTTTGGGAGTTATATCCCATAACAATCGGGTACTCAATTGGTTATGAGCGTCCGGTTGTACTAACAGATTTTCCGGATTAGATTTTTAACATTTGTTTAACGCTTTAAGGTACTGACGCAT
>DBGBEM010000010.1:0-3070 GCA_048477235.1 Muribaculaceae bacterium
GTGCCACCGTCGCCGCCGACATCCCCGCCGGAGAGACGCGCCGCGTCGACATAAGCTCGTGGGACAAACGCCAGACTTTCTATTACCATCTCGGCCCGAAGCCGCGAACGCGCGGCGTGACCCCCTTCGCAGTCAGAATAACCCCTGTCGCGTTCGTCGTCAGAAGGTCAGCCGAATCCGCCGACAGCATTTTTTAACACACTTTTAATCTTTCAGGCCCGTAATTTGTTTATCAGATAGAAAAAGCAGCGGAACCTCCGTTGTCTGAACTATTTTCGTTACTTTTGCGAACTAATTCAATCTGAAGCATGACACAACCCTCCGGGCAGACACTACTCGACTGCATCACTGAAAGCATACGCGACCGAAAAGGGCGCGCCATAACCCATGTCGACCTCAGCGCTATCAACTCTACGCCGGCGGCAAACTTCATCATCTGTGAAGGATCGTCGACAACACAGGTCAGCGCCATCGCCGACAACATTCGTGAGCAGCTGCTTGAGCGACAGGGCATAAAGCCCTACGGATACGACGGATACGAAACCTCCCAGTGGATCGTCATCGACTATGGCGACACTCTCGTCCACGTGTTTCAGCCCGCCACACGCCGGCTCTATAACCTCGAAGAGCTCTGGAGCGACGCCAAAATAACCAATCTTCCCGACTTAGACTGACATTAACCGCATGATAAAGCCGAACAAGTCCAAAAAGCCCGTCATAAAATTCAGCATGTATTGGGCTTACGCCCTGATAATTGCCTTTCTGGTAGCCATGCTCTATATCGACGACAACTCGCTGAGCAAAGAGGTGTCGTATTCGAAATTCGAGCAGTATGTTGCCTCGGGAGGCGTCAAGAAAATAATCGTCACCACTAACAAGAACACCGCCGAGGCCGTCTTGAACGACTCGCTGGCCCGCAAGGTGTTCCACGAAAGCCAGTATAAGAGCGGCAGCAACCAGACGGCGAAGATCATAACCGACATCCCGTCGGCCGACAAGCTTCAGGAAAAAATCGACCAGTGGCAGCAAGAAGGCAAATTCCGCGGCGAAGTCAAGTTCGAGAAAAGCAGCGACTTCACCGGACTGCTCTGGTCGTTCGGCCCGCTGATTCTGATTTTCGTGTTCTGGTTCTGGATGATGCGCCGCATGAGCGGCAAGGGGGACGGCTCGGGAGGCCCCGGTGGCGTGTTCAGCGTCGGAAAGTCGAAAGCGAAGATTTTCGACAAAGACGGCCCCGTTCAGGTTACGTTCAAGGATGTGGCCGGCCTGTCGGAGGCAAAGACCGAAATCGAAGAAATCGTAGAATTCCTCAAGAATCCGAAACGATATACCGACCTCGGCGGCAAAATTCCAAAGGGAGCGCTGCTCGTAGGCCCTCCGGGAACGGGTAAGACTCTGTTGGCAAAAGCCGTAGCCGGCGAAGCCAACGTTCCCTTCTTCTCGATGTCGGGTTCTGACTTCGTAGAGATGTTCGTAGGTGTCGGCGCCTCGCGTGTGCGCGACCTCTTCCGTCAGGCCAAGGAGAAATCGCCCTGCATAGTCTTCATCGACGAGATCGACGCCGTGGGCCGTGCCCGCGGCCGCAACCCGAACATGGGCAGCAACGACGAACGCGAGAACACCCTCAACCAGCTTCTGACCGAGATGGACGGATTCGGCACCAACAGCGGCGTCATCATTCTCGCCGCCACAAACCGCGCCGACATCCTCGACAAGGCCCTTCTGCGCGCCGGACGCTTCGACCGCCAGATCTATGTGGAGCTGCCCGACCTCAACGACCGTGTGGCGATCTTCAAGGTTCATCTGCGCAACATCAAGACCGACGACAGCGTCGACGTAGACCTCCTTGCTCGCCAGACACCCGGATTCTCGGGAGCCGACATTGCCAACGTCTGCAACGAGGCAGCCCTGATTGCCGCGCGCCACAACAAGCATTCCGTCGGACGTCAGGACTTCATCGACGCCGTCGACCGAATCGTGGGCGGCCTCGAGAAGCGTTCGAAGATAACCACCGACGAAGAGAAACAGGCTATCGCCATCCATGAAGCGGGCCACGCCACAGTCAGCTGGTTCCTGCGCTATGCCAACCCGCTGATAAAGGTCACCATCGTTCCGCGCGGAAAAGCTCTCGGCGCAGCCTGGTATCTGCCCGAAGAACGCCAGATAACGCCGAAGCAGGCTCTTCTCGACGAGATGTGCGCCACCCTCGGAGGCCGCGCCGCCGAAGAGCTGTTCCTCGGCCGTATCTCCACAGGCGCAGCCAACGACCTTGAGCGCGTCACCAAGCAGGCCTACGCCATGGTCGTCTACTACGGCATGAGCGACCGCCTGCCGAACGTCTGCTACTACGACTCGACAGGTCAGGAATACGGTTTCTCGAAGCCATACAGCGACGAGCGCGCACGCCTTATCGACGAAGAGGTGTCGCGCATCATATCCGAGCAATACGAGCGCGCCAAGACTCTGCTGAAGGAACACGCCGAAGGCCACGCCAAGCTCGCCGAAGTACTCGTCAGCCGCGAGGTCATCTTCACCGAAGATGTCGAGAACATTTTCGGCAAACGGCCCTGGGTTTCGCGCACCGACGAGATTCTGGCAGCCAAAGAAAAATCCGAGAACTCCGAGATCTCTGAGAACTCTGAGAACTCCGAGAACTCTGAAAACTCCGAGCAGCCCGCCGAGGCCGACAGCCCTGTTACTCCCCCGCCGTTCAAGGGGCTGGCCGAAGAATAGAGTTGGCTGTTTGAAAAGTATTTGCTAACTTTGTGGCGTAAACGCGCGCGTGGCGTAATTGGTAGCCGCGTTAGACTTAGGATCTAATGTCTTCGGGCGTGGGGGTTCGAGTCCCCCCGTGCGCACAAAGCCTATAACATCCAAGAGGGCACACCCGTCGCGGGCATGCCCTCTTTTCCTTTGTTACCTATTTACTTTAGTTCCCTATTTTTAACCCATAATTCAGCAATGGAATTACGTAATAGGAATTCCGAGTGCCTCAAGCTTGGCTCGGTCTTTGCTTGAGGCCTCGGCTAATTTCCATTTGTCATCAAGCCTTACGATTCTCTGTCGGCAT
>DBGBEM010000011.1:0-20818 GCA_048477235.1 Muribaculaceae bacterium
GGCGCGCACAATGGGCTGCTTTTCGCGGGCGAGCTCAAGCATTTTCTTTTCGATTTTCGGGAAATCGGCGTCGGTGATGGTGTGTTCTCCCGGGTCGATGTCGTAGTAGAAGCCGTTTTCGATGGCAGGGCCGATGCCGAATTTAACTCCGGGATAGAGCTCCTGAAGAGCTTCGGCGAGAAGGTGGGCCGAGCTGTGCCAGAAAGCATGTTTGCCTTCGGGGTCTTCCCATTTGAAGAGTTTCAGGGCGGCGTCGTGGTCGATGGGGCGCGAGATGTCCCAGTCGGCGCCGTCGACGGTGGCCGCAAGGATTTCTTTCGCCAGCTGCGGGCTGAGCGAGCGGGCGATGTCGAGCGGGGTCACGCCGTTTTCATATTCACGCTGACCGCCGTCGGGAAAAGAGATTTTTATCATCTGTTATTTAAAGATATTAGTTCCAAGCTCCCCTTTACGGCCGGGGAGCCACTATTCGCGCGCAAAGTTACTAAAAATCCCCCTGATTACCAAGTGCCAAATTGGTCGAATTAGACCAATTAGTTAAAATCAGAGGCCGCGCTCAGGGCGCGACCTCTGTAAGAGAGTTTGCTTATGCTGGTAGGCTCAGGCGTTTTCAGCGGGAGCTTCCTCGTTGCCGGCAGCCGATTCGGCGGCAGCCTCTTCAGCAGCCTTGGCAGCTTCTTCGGCGGCCTTGGCTGCGGCGATCTCAGCTTTCTTTTTGGCTACCTCTTCGGCTTTGGCCTTGTTCTTAGCTACTTCGGCGTCGAAACGGGCCTTGGCGGCCTGTTCGCGTTTGTCGGCCATCGAGTCTTTAGCGGCGTCGATGCTCTTCTGTTTGTTCGCTTTCCAGGCTTCGAAGCGGCGCTGAGCCTCAGCCTCGTCGAAAGCGCCCTTACGGACACCGCCCTGAAGGTGTTTCATCAGCAGCACGCCCTCGTTGCTGAGGATTGTGCGAACGGTGTCGGTAGGCTGTGCACCGACATTCACCCAATACAAAGCCCGCTCGAAGTTCAATGTTATTGTAGCAGGATTAGTGTTCGGATTATAGGAACCTATCCTTTCAATAAACTTACCATCTCGTGGTGCCCTGCTATCGGCGATTACAATAGGATAAAACGCATAGTTCTTGCGACCATGACGCTGTAATCTGATTTTTGTTGCCATTAAAAATGTTTGTTAATAGGTTTTGTATTGTTAGCGGGTGCAAAGTTACGCTTTTCGGCCGTAACGGCCAAATATTTTCAGCTCTGTCGGACTGATTTTTTGCCTAAACGGCCCGAAAATGATAATTTTGCGCCAAAAATCTGTCTATGGTTCTCGAAAAATATATCAACACGCTGCTTTCTCAGACGGGGCTCGCCGAAGAGGCGCCGACGCTCGGTCCGGCGCTGACGATCGTGGCTATCGGCATAGTCGCCGTGTTGTCGTATGTCGCTTTCCGCCGCATTGTCGAGCCTATCGTGAGGTTTCTTGTGGCGAAGTCACCGACGCGCTGGGACGACGATTTCTTCACCGACGAAGTGTTCCGCGGCATAGCACAGCTCTGTCCGGCTCTCGTTGTCAACTGGTTGCTGCCGAATCTTTTCGCCGCCCATGCCGCGGCTTATCAGTTCACAGAGAAGGCTACCGACATATATATCGTATGGGCCTGCGTCTACCTCGTCAGCAAGATAATCCATTCGCTTTTCACCGCCTTCGAGAAGCGCAAGAACGAGCGCATCAACTCGATGAAGGGTATCTTCCAGATGTGCCGTCTCATTGTTGTCGGCGTCGGTGTCATAATCACGGCGGCTATACTCTTCAACCGCTCGCCTGTCGCTATCCTGACAGCTTTCGGTGCCTCGGCGGCTGTGCTGATGCTCGTGTTCCGCGACACGATTCTCGGACTCGTGGCCGGTGTGCAGCTCACTGCCAACCGTATGCTCCACAAAGGTGACTGGATAATCTGCGAGAAGGCCGGTGCCAATGGCGAGGTCGTCGACATTTCGCTGACAACGGTCAAGGTGCGCAACTGGGACAACTCTATCGTGACTATCCCGCCATATAACCTCATCAGCGACTCATTCCAGAACTATCAGCCTATGCGCCGTTCGGGCGGACGGCGCGTGTCGCGCTCGATATATATCGATGTCAATAGTGTCCGCTTTCTCAGCGACGATGAACTCGCCGCGCTGAAAGCCGACGGTCTCGTCGAGTCGACGGCCGACCGCTCGGTGAACCTCGGACTTCTGCGCCGTCATCTCCAGCACTGGCTGTCGGAGCAGCCGGTGGTCGTCGGCAAGCGAACACGCACAATGTTCGTCATGGTTCGCCAGCTCCAGTCGACCCCTCAGGGCATACCACTCGAACTCTACTTCTTCACGTCGGTCACCGACTGGGCCGCCTACGAAGCTGTTCAGAGCGACATCTTCGACTATGTCTATGCCGTAGTCCCGCGTTTCGGCCTGCGCATCTTCCAGGCCCCCTCGGGCCTCGATGTAGCCTCTCTTACCCGCTGAGAAAGGTTCGCCTGAGGCGATAGCGCAGGGAGTATTGATAAGGGTGTATATTTATGCTGAAACGTATCGACTATGATTGAAGGATTGGTAATCAGACCGGAGCGAGAACATGATTTCGATGAAATCCGATCAATTGTAAAAACAGCATTTGCCGGAGCGGAGCATAGCGACGGAGACGAACACAATCTGATTGACAGACTGCGTAGCAGTGATGAATATATCCCCGAACTTTCGTTAATAGCCGAAGTCAATGGAAACATTGTGGGGTATGCAATGTTCTCGCTGATAAATATAGGGATAGCCAGAGCGGTAGCGCTGGCTCCATTGGCTGTGCTTCCCGGTTTTCAGGGCCTCGGAATCGGCCGGGCGCTGATGGAGGCCGGACATCGGAAGGCTAAAGAAGGGGACTATTCGTGCTCTGTCGTGCTTGGAGCTCCCGAGTATTATTCAAAAAGCGGTTATCTCCCGGCATTACTATTAGGGATAAAAGCGCCCTTTGATATCCCGTCTGAATTCTATATGGTATTTCCGTTTAAGTCCGAGGTGCCTGGTGGCGTTGTCAGATATTCCCGGGCATTTAGGCTGTGCTGATGATGTCGCATCTCATAAAATGGATGGCAGAAAGCAGCGAATCCGCGCCCGGCAGATCGGACGCGGATTCGTGTTTCAGGTCGGTGGACAGGTTCAGCGCACAATTGTTTTGGCGACGGTGCCGTCGGTGTATTTGACGACATAAACGCCGGGGAAGAGGTTGTCGGTGTCGACGCGCTGGCCCGAGATGGTGTAGATCTCTTTGACGGTGCGGCCGTCGGCGGCGATGTTGTCAATGCCGGTCATACCCTGCTCGACGGTGAAAGTCTTGCTAACGCCGGGTGCCGAGATTGTGACGGTTCCCTTGCGGGCTTCCTGAGCCTTGTCGGCAACGAGTTCGAGGCGGGCGTTCTTGTAGCGGCCGGTGACGGTAGCCGTGAGCCATTCGGGAGCCTCTATTTTATAGTCGGCGCCGTCGAGGTAGCTGTCGAGAGCAACTTCGGCCTTCACGCCTGAGCTCAGGTTGATTGTCTCTTCCGAAGCGATAAGCCAGGGGAAGTAAGCGTCGAAATTGAAGCAGAAACCACTCATCATCTCGCCATATTCGTTTGAGAAGTTTGCCGAGGGGACGTATGACGGGCGTGTGACGCCGTTGCTGGTGATAGCCAGTTCTGCGAAACCAAGGCAGATGTCGGCCGGCTTCCATGACTGCAGCGGCGCGAAATAAGGAACTTCGTCGCTGTTGAAGCCGCTAAGTTTAACGATATATGCCGGAGCATCGTTGGCGTCTATAACAACCGGAGTGGCAAGTGTGAACGGGAAGGCGAGTATGCTGTTCATCTCGGGATCACGGCCGATGACATCTTTTCCGGCTATTTCGGCAGAGGCGAAAGCTGTTTCCTCAGGCTCGAAATCTTCGTTAAGGCGTATAAACTCCACTTTCATGCGCGAGTTCTCGTTGATGAGTCCATAGCCCATGAAGGTTACTCCATTGATAACCAGTGGCGATGACGTCGGATAGATATAGTTGAGGATCGCCCTGACCGATACAGACTCGCCATCCTGGGGCTCGCCTTTGAAGAAATGGTCAGTCCACCATTCAGTGCTTCCTGCGTTGTGGCCGAAGACAGGCACAGACTGCACACCGAAGTCGATATATTCCGTGAGGAAGTCAAAATCAAGCGACGGATTGCTTTGGATCAGACCGAATCTTGCGGGTTCGCTTTGTCCGGCGATATTATATGCCGCATTGCCGCCTGTCTGCATGGCGCGGATATCCCATGTATAGGATGCCGGCGAATGGTCGGGGGCCGACATTGTCAGCGTAGGGAGGGGATGCCAGTTGTCTGCTGCCACAAATTCGGTCGATGTTCCGGCATATACGGGGTTGAACGAAACGGTGAAATCGTCTTCGTTGTCAGAGGTAATCTCTTCGCCGCCGGCCGATTTGGCGCTCCAGCTGAAGGTCTGTCCCTCGATATAAGGGCTGTCGTTGGTGAACACCACAGGCGCGGCTGCGGGGAAGACAGCTACAGTTTCAGGAGCGAGGCTGTAGTTGCCGTTGAGCATCGTGCCGTAATACAGCGTCGAATAGGGAGCGCTGTAGGCGGGAGTGGTCTCGGGAAATCCGACACGCACGGCGTCTATCATGACGGCATTCCCGTCCATGCCGACATACTGGAACGCGAAGCGAACCTTTTTGCCCACGTAAGCTGTCAGATCCTGAGTGAAGTCTTTCATCTTGCCGCCGAGATCGTCCTTCATGAGGTCGTTGTAGCTGACTCCCATATAGTCTTCGGCAAAACTGTGGAGAAGCGTGAAATTCTCTTCACCGTCAACCTGCACGTAGAGCTTGAAATCCTGGCATATTTCCTGATTGATCCATTGGCCGTTCTGCCAGTCATAGTGTTTGCTGTCGGTGTAGAAGAAATAGAAGGGGAGGAAGTAGACCTTGAACGAGAGCCGGTCGTTGTCGCGGATGGTAATGGCCGGAGTCATGAGCCATTCGTCCTGCTGCTTGTCGTTCGAAGCTACGATCAGCTCAAAGCGGTTTCCCTCGGCGCCCGATGGCATGTTGTCGACGGTGCCTGTCGTTGCTCCGTTATACCATTTCTCGATGTCGCTCAGAGTGGGATCGCCTTTCGAAGTCCTTTCCCATCCGTCGGGGAGCCAGCTGATATTGCCGGTGTCGGGGTTTCCTTCAAAACCTTCGTAGAAAAGCACTGTCTCATCCTGAGCGGCGGCGTTCAGGGGATTGATAGACTGAGTGAGGTTCTGCGGAACTCTGAAAGAGGTTAAAGGGCGCCCTGTGCCGAATCCGGCACCCGCGGCGTTCGCAGCGCCGGATGAAATGGCTGCGGCGCTTAACAGCAGTAATAATTTTTTCATTGTGGTATATGTATGTTTTGGGGTCAATGCAAATTTAGAATTCCTGTCAATATCCGGATAATGATACCGGTATTGTGAATTTCATGAGCGACTGCAAAGTTAAGGATTAGTTCTTGATCCGGCAAATGAAAACTTCAGGTTTAATTGCGAAACCGCGGAGTCTGTTTTCTTGTTGTCCAAAAAGCGGCAACAATAACGAAGCTGTGCCGCGAGGGAACCGTGGCACAGCTTTTTGTATGGGGCAGGGGATTATTCGGCGGGGAAGCATGCGGCGACGTCGGCGCGGAGCTCTTCGTCCTGCTTGTCGCGGCTGACGATCTTGCCGTCGGGATCGATAATGATTATCGTGGGAATTCCGGCGATGCCGTAGAGCTCGGTGGGAACCGACTGGGCGTTGAGAATCTGCGGCCAGGGCAGGGCGAGTTCCTCGATAGCCTTGCGGGTGTTGTCGGGTTCGTCCCAGACGGCTACGCCGACAACGTCGAGGCCTTTGGGCCCGTATTCCTTAAGCAGGTCTTTGATTACGGCTGTCTCGCGACGGCAGGGGCCGCACCAGCTTGCCCAGAAGTCAACCAGCGTGTAGCGGCCTTTCTTAAGCATGTCGCTGAGCTTCGTAGTCTTGCCTTCGAAGGTGACGGCGAAGTCTTTGTAGGGTTGTCCGACAGAGGTTTCGCGGCGCTGGGCGAACATTTTCTTGAAGCCGGCAACTTTCTGGCTCGAAGCGAACTGGGGATACTGTTTGAGGGCTTCGTCGAGCTGAGGTTCGTCGAGGCTTCCGGCCATGTTTATGAAGAGATAGTAGCCGATGGGGTTGTCGGCGTTCTCCTTGAGGGCGTCGGCGTTGAGTTTCTCATATTCGGCCTGAAGGGCTTCGGCTTTGGCCTCGAATGTCGAGTCGCGCGGCAGGGCGCGGAAACGGCTCACGACTTCGCCGAATTTCTTGTTGATGTCGTCCATCTTGGCGTTGAGTGTTCCTCCTTTGGCCTCTTTGGTGGCGGGGTCGAACACGATGTCGGCCGGTTCGAGGATGAATGTGCCGACTCGGTCGTTTTCGAGCATTACGCGGGCGAGCACGGGCTTGTCGATCTTGCCGCTGAACAGGGCCTTGTTGTCGGCAACGATAACGCTGTCGATCTTGGCGCCGTTGTCGACGTCGACGATATAGGCCATATAGTCATCGGCCTCGGCCTCGGCCGGGAAGGTCACGCTGAGGCTGTAGTTCCCCGAGGGGGCGGGCTGGGCGCAGGAGGCGAGAGCGCATCCGGCGCCGGCGAGGATTGTCAGGATTGTCTTCTTCATATAGATATGGTTGTTGGTTGGTTATTTTTTGCTGTCGATGTCGCGCAGAAGGGTCTCTACGGCTACGCGGAGCTGATCGTCGGCGCCTTTGACAACGGTGGCAGGGTCGTTGAGAACCTTGATGTCGGGTTCGAGCTGCTTGTTTTCGAGATATGAGCCGTCGGGCAGGCGGTAGCCGACAACGGGAATGCCGAAGTAGAGCTCGGGATCCTGAAGGTCGACCCAGTTGACCGATGTCATCGTTCCGGGCACGGCCGCTCCGACGAGCTTGCCGAGGCCGCGGTGTTTGTAGACCCAGGGAGTTCCGTGGGCGTTCGAATAGTTGGCCTCACACTGAACCATGATGCTCGGTTTGTTCCAGCGGCGTGAGGGCATATCGCAGGTTTCGACGCCGCGCACGACCTGAGTGAAGTATTTGTCGCCGCTGAAGAGCACTTCGATATCTTCGTGGAGGCGTCCGCCGCCGTTCCAGCGGGTGTCGATGACAACTCCCTCGCGGGTGTTGTAGCGGCCGAGAAGGTCTTTATATGCCTTGCGGAACGAGTCGTCGCTCATCGACTGGAGGTGGATATAGCCGAGGCGTCCGCCCGAAATTGAGTCGACATAGGCTGCGCGGCTCTTGACCCAGCGGTCATACATCATCGAGTTCTGGCGCCCCTGCGAGATGGGCAGGATTACCTCGGTCTCGGTCTTGCCGTCGGGGGTAGTGAAGGCTACGAGCGTTTTTTTGCCGGCGACATTGGCAAGCAGCGGAGCTGTGGGCTTGTCGGTCTCGAAGGCGACGCCATTGATAGCGGTGATGATGCTTCCGGGCTTCATGGCCGTTGTCGAGCGGTCAAACGGGCCCTTTTCGAGAATCTCGGCAACGCGCAGTCCCGGGCCGTCGTAGGTCATGTCGTAGAGCAGACCGAGCGATGCAGTCGGGTCGGCGGCTCCGCGGCGTGCGGCTCCGCTGCCGGTGTGGCTGACGTTGAGCTCGCCGAGAAGCTCGCTGAGCATGTCGGAGAAGTCGGCGTTGTTGCTGATATAGGGGAGGAAACGGCGGTAGTGGTCGGTCAGTTTTGTCCAGTCGACGCCGTGCATATTCTTGTTGTAGAACCGCTCGCGCTCTTCGTTGACAACGAAGTTGAACATAGCCTCGCGTTCGGCGGCACGGTCGACTTTGGCGCGGCCGCTGTAGGTTACCGGCGAGACTTTCGATCCGGCGGGTTCGAGTTTCCTGAGCTTGCTGCCGATAAGGAACACCGCCGAGCCGTCGGGCAGGGTGGACATGCCCATTCCGCCTTCGCCGGGGAATTTCTTGACGAGTTCGATATCGTCGTCGCGGAGCGATACTTTCCAGAGGTTGCAGCCGTCTTCGCTTCCGGCGACATAGTAGAGGCTTTCGCCGTCGTCGACGAGGGCGGTGCCCGAGAGTTCGCCTGAGACGGGAGTGAGCCGGACTATGCGGCCTTCGAGGCCCTTGCGGTCGATCTTGACGTTTTTATCCTCTTTAGGCTCTTCTTTGGCATCATCTTTTTTGCCTTTTTTCTTCTTCGATTTTTTGTCGGAATCGGCTGAAGCTTTCTTTTTCTGAGCTTTTTCAACCTCTTTGAGAAGTTCGAAGTCTTCCTCGCTGAGGCGGTATTTGTCGTAGGCCTCCTTGTTGAGGAAATGGAGAATCACGTCGTTCTGAGAGCCCCACGAGGCATGGTTTCTCATTCCGAAGCGGTCGGTGATATACATGACTGCGTTGCCGTCGAGCACGAACTGGGGGCTCATGTCGAAATATCCGCTGTTTGTCAGATTGATTGTCTCGAGATCGTCGGTGTTGATGATGACGACATCATAGTAGGGATCGTGGCGGTTCAGCGACGCCTCAGTGGCGAACCAGCGGCTGTCGGGAGCCCATTCGAGCGAGAACCCGCCGTCGCGGTCGGGGAAGTTCGAGCCGTCGGTTATCTGCTTGACGCTTTTCGAGGCAAGATCCATGAGCATGATCTTGTTGCGGTCTTCGACGAACAGCATTTTTTTGCCGTCGGGGCTGACAACCGGATGTTCGCGGTCGACTGTAAATTCAGAGAAGAGCGGAGTCTCGGTTATCAGAGTCGCGTTCGAGAAATTGGGCTCGTCGGAGCGGGTTTTCTCAGCCTTGTAGATCGAGCGGCGTCCGTCGCGTTCGCTGGTGTAGTAGAGCGTTTTTCCGTCGGGACTCCAGCTGACATTTTTCTCGGCCTGAGGTGTAGACGTTATCTGTTTGAAAGAATCGTGCTCGACAGAGGTGACGAACACGTCGCCGCGCCATATAATCGCCATCTGTTTGCCGTCGGGCGAGGGAGCAGCCTCGGTGGCTCCCGAGCTGAAACGCATATCGGCTACGGGCGACGCCTCGTCGATGTCGATTTCAACGGCCACTTTCTGCGGTTGGCCATCGGCTTTCATAGTGTAGAGCTCGCCGTCGTAACCGAAAGCAAGCGTACCGTTGTCGGCCATCGAGAGGAATCTGACGGGATGCTCCCTGAAGTCGGTCACGGCTTTGACGTCGGCCGGATTGTCGAGGCTCATGCGGTAGACATTGAACGATCCTCCGTTGCGTTCGCTGAGGAAATATAGCGTCTTTCCGCCGTCGGCCACAACCGGGTTGCGGTCTTCGCCGTAGCGGTTCGTCAGATTGGTGTGGCGTCCGCTTTTGGCGTCGTAGAGCCAGATGTCGCGGGTTACCGAAGATGTGTGGTGTTTGCGGAATTTGTTTTCCATACCCTTGACGTCGTGGTAGAGGAAGCTCTTTCCGTCGGGCAGATATGAGATTTTCTCTGCCGGAGTCGACAGCAGCTGACGGGTGCGACCGCCAGCTGCGGGAACAGTATATACTTCGGTCAGACGGGCAGTCGGGAACATCACCGACGAAGGAGCGTCCTGAATGGCTGCCGAAAAGACGATCTCAGCGCCGTCGGGGGTGAAGGCCTCGGGCGTCTCCGATGCCGAATCGAACGTGAGGCGCGTTGCGTGGCCGCCGTCAGCTCCCATTATGTAGATGTCGCTGCCGCCGTTGCGGTCTGTTGCGAAAGCTATCTTCGTGCCGTCGGGACTCCATACCGGCGCCCATTCGAGCGAGGGGAGGGCGGTAAGTCGCGAGGCCTTTCCGCCGGAAGTCGGAACGGTGTAGATGTCGCCTTTGAATGTAAACGCTATTCTGGAGCCATCGGGCGAGATGGCTGCGTCGCGGAGCCAAAGCGGGGCGTTGTCGGCCATAGCCGTGACTGTGCCTGCGGCTGCCGCAAACAGCATAATGCTGAACACTCGTTTTCTCATGTTTTCTATGGTTGTGATGGTAGGTTACTGTTGCTTGTCGAGATGGACATCGAGCTGAGGGAAGGGGAAGTCTATGCCTGCCTTGGGAAGGTCGGTATAGATGCGCTCGTTGATGTCGAAATAAACGGGCCAGTAGAGGGCGGTGGGTGCCCATGCCCTGACCGAAAGGTCGACCGAGCTTGAGCCGAGATTTGTCACGACCACGGCCGGACTAAGATTTGCCTCTTCAAACCCGGTTTTCATTCTGAGATCGATTTCGGCTTCGGCCGATATGCGCTCGCGCGCCTCGCGCTGTTTGCGGTGGAAAAAGCGCCAGATCCGTCCGTGGGCCGTTGCCGGAGTCTCTTCTGCGGCTTCGTCGGCGCCTGCTTCGCCGCTTTCTGATTTCCTTTCTTCTTCGGCTTCGAAAGCTGTGCGGTGGGCGGCGATAGTTGTCTTGACGATTCTGTGGTCGGCGCCGATGATTTCGAGAATGGCCCGGCGCGCCGCCGCAACGTCATTGCCGTAGGAGATTCCGACAGTCCATTCCACGCGCCGGTAGCTCTCGCGGCTCCAGTTGTTGATGCTCGAAGTCGAGAGCGGCCCGTTGGGAATGATTATCGACTTGTTGTCGGGGGTGGAGATTATCGTGTTGAAAATCTGAATCTCGGTGACGGTACCCGCGAAGCCCTGGGCTTCGATATAATCGCCGATTTTGTAAGGCTTCAGAAGAAGAATCAGAACGCCTCCGGCGAAGTTCTGAAGAGTGCCGCTCAGAGCCATACCGATGGCGATACCGGCCGATGCGAAAATAGCTAAGAATGAGCTTGTCTCGATTCCGAGAATCGAAATGACCGTCACTATCAGAATGAAATACAACACGATTCTGACAAACGACAGCACGAACGTTATCAGCGATTTGTCGACCTTGCGGCGCGTCATCACATTCTCTGTCAGACGATAGAGCTTGTTGATAACAAGTTTGCCGATATAGAAGACGGTGATGGCGATGGCGAGGTTTATGGCAAAAGTGACAACATCGTTGGCGAGTTTTGCCAGAAGGTCGTCGAGCGACATCCCCTTTAGATCTTTCAGGCCGGCGGCCGGATCGGGTATGTTTATCGAATCGGTCGGAACCGAGGGCATCTGAATCTGAAGAAACCTCATTCTGCGAAGTTGGGATTATGACTGACAACGTCGGCCCACCACTGTAGCTCGTTATAGTGGTATTTTGAGGCATCGTTGGCAGAGGTGACAATGTTGGAGCTCAATCCGCAATATTTTGCGATGCGGTGGTTGCCGTTGACGTATGGGGTCGATGCCTTGTAGGTCACGGCTTCGGCAAGAATTGCCTGCCATGCCTGATAGGCGGTCTCGTCGGCCGAGATTCGGCTGACGTAGTCGTCCATGTCGTAAGCGCGGAATGATGACGTGGGTGAGTAGGTCTGGATTCCGCGGACCGACGACAGCGGTGTTGCGGTTTCCATCAGGCTGTGCGTAGCGGTTGCCAGCCGGTCGAGCTTGTCGGTCTCGATAACCGACTGGGTGCACCAGCGGTCTACACCGCTGCGGCTGTCGTAGTATTCGAAAGTTTTCTCAGCCACGGCGCGGACGTCCCCTTTGGCGAAGATCGGCACAGTCAGCTGATAAGGCATTCCGTCGCCGTGGACTTCGGCGCCCGAGGCCACAATTATAGGGGTGGCGTGTCGCAGTTCGTAGGCCACCTCGACGTTGGCCATGAGGCAGCAGTCGAAGTAGATGAATTTGTGACTGAACTTGTTGAGGACTCTTCCGAGAGCGGGAATGGCCATACGCCGGTCGCGATCCTGCCCGAAACTGCGCGCAGGCAGCGCCGAATCTTCGGTGCGCCATGCTGTCGAATGGCTCCACATAATAAGTCCGTATTCTTTGGCAGGGGCAATCTCGCGGACATCCTCAAGCACTTCTGCCATGCGTTCTTCCGATGTCGAATAAATGGAAGGGTCGTCGGGATAGCTTTTCAGCAGTTTAGGGTCGGGAGTTCCGTCGGTGAACTCGACAAGTTCGGGAACAACCCCCTTGTTGACGCCGGGCATAGACTTGTAGACGAGCAGCCGGGCGTTCTCTCCCAGCGCGTTCTCTGACATCGCAGTAGAGATTTCCGAGAGATCCTGTTCGGCGAATCCAAGGGTCCCGAGCGAATTGTCGGCAACCATATAAATAAGAAGAGTCAGCGGAGTCTTGTCAGTGTCGTCAGGGTCAGGCCCGACGGGCTTGTCGGGCTCAGTGGGAACTTCCGGCTCGACGGGCACCGGCTCGTCGTTGTCGCCGCACGACGACAGAATCGCCGTCAGGGCGATAACGGGCAGAATATATAAAATAAAAAACCGTCTCATATACAATAGATATGCAAAGAAACGATTTTTTATGCAGTTTGCGGTGTGCACAAGCTGTTAAAATAAATTAAACTCATTTTAAGAGACTGTTTCCGATGTCGGCCGGAACAATCTTGCAGTCGCAGTCGTCGAATTCGAGCTCGATGTCGGGAACGTCACCTTTACCGAATATTCCGAACAATGCGCTTCCCGACCCCGACATTGAGGCATATAGCGCTCCGCTTTCGTAGAGACGCCGTTTTATCTCGGCCAGACGCGGATGAGCGGCGAAAACCGATTCTTCGAAGTCGTTGACAACGAGATCTTTCCATTCGCCGACAGGCCTGCTGGCTATGATGTCGGCGAGGTCGACGACAGCGGGTCGCGGATTTACGCCGGCGTAAGCTTCGCGCGTCGAAACGCTGACAGGCGGTTTTACGATGGCTATCGAGCCTCCTTCGGGAAAGTTTACCGTGGTCGGAGAGAGCGTAGTGCCTGTGCCCGTTCCGATCATCGGGCGGTTGTAGATGAAAAACGGACAGTCGGCGCCGATTTTGGCGGCTATCTCAGCAAGCCGGTCGTCGGATAGTCCGAGGCTGAAAAGGCTGTTGAGGCTGCGCAGGGTAAAGGCTGCGTCGGCCGATCCGCCGCCGAGACCGGCGCCGTCGGGGATAAACTTTTCGAGGAAAATCTCGACAAAAGGCATATCGGGAAATTCGCGGCGAAGAGCGCCGACTGCCTTCATGACAAGATTCTTTTCGGGCGGACAGTCACATCCGTTGCCGCCGACTTCGAGGGTATCGCGGCCGACAGCCGACGGCACAATCTCGAGTATGTCGTGCCATCCGACGGGACAGAAAACTGTCAGCAGATCATGATAACCGTCGGCCCGCCGGTTGGTAATCAGCAGGCCGAGGTTGATTTTGGCGTTGGGAAATGTCATCATAACGGGTTCCGTAAAACCGTGATGCCCGCAGCGGCAGGTGGCTGCCTGCGGGGTCTTATTTCTGGTCGGGTTCGGGAGCGATGAGCTTGTAGCCCTTTCCGTGGATGTTGATGATCTCGATCGACGGGTCGTCTTTGAGATGCTTGCGCAGCTTCGTGATATAGACATCCATCGAACGGGCGTTGAAGTAGTTGTCGTCGATCCAGATAGTCTTCAGGGCGAAGTTGCGTTCGAGAATCTCGTTGACATGGGCGCAGAGAAGACTGAGCAGCTCGCTCTCCTTGGTCGTCAGCTTGGTGATCTTGTCGCCGATCATCAGAACCTGTTTCTGAGTGTCGAAGGTGAACCGGCCGATCTTATACATCGTAACCTCTTTCCCCTTTTTGCCTTTGACGCGGCGCAGAATTGCCTCGATACGGAACACGAGTTCTTCCATCGAGAAAGGTTTGGTGAGATAGTCGTCGGCGCCGATTTTAAAACCTTCGAGAATATCTTCCTTGAGCGATTTTGCCGTCAGGAAGATAATGGGCACTTCCGAGTTTACGGTACGTATTTCCTGTGCCAGCGCGAAACCGTCTTTCTTGGGCATCATGACGTCGAGCACACAAATGTCGTATTTCCCTTTCAGGAAGGCCTTGTAACCGCTTTCGCCGTCAGCGAAGAGGTCGGCACTGAAGCCTTTTGCCTGGAGATACTCGCGAAGGAGCATCCCGAGGTTTTCGTCATCTTCGCATAATAATATGCGCAAACGTTCTTCCATAATCAGTCTGTTTTAGTTAACGGTAATATAATATTGAATTTTGTTCCTTTTCCGAGTTCGCTGTCGACGGTGATTTCTCCCCCGAATTCTCCGACCATTTTCTTGACGTAGGCGAGTCCGAGTCCGAAGCCTTTGACATCGTGGCGGTTGCCGGTCGAAACGCGGTAGAATTTATCGAAAATCTTCTTGAGGTCGTCGCGGCGTATTCCTATGCCGTTGTCGGCCACGCTGATTTCGAGTTTCTTGTCGTTGTCGCGGTTGCGTGTGGCTATGACCAGATGGGGCGCCACGTCTTCCCGGCGATATTTGAGGGCGTTGTCGAGAAGATTGAATATCACATTGGTGAAGTGCATCTCGTCGACCTCGATAATAGAATCGTCGGCGTCGAGACGCGCCTCGATTGTGCCGCCGTATTTTCCTACCTTAAGCTTGAAGGTGTGGAGGGCGTTGGCCACAACGGTGTTGACGTCGACCTCGGTGAGCCTCAGAGTGGCTTTCTGACGGTCGAACATCGACATCTGAAGAACCTTCTCGACCTGGAAGCGCAGCCGCTTTGTCTCGTCGTTGATGACGGTCGAGATATGGCGCAGCATATTCTCGCTCTTCAATACAGCCGGGTCGTTGAGCATCTGGGCCGCCAGCGATATGGTCGAGATAGGAGTCTTGAATTCGTGGGTCATATTGTTGATGAAGTCGTTTTTCATCTCTGTCAGCTTTTTCTGTCTGAAAGCCACCACAATTGTGTAGAGGAACACCAGAAGCAGAATGAGAGTGAAGAAAAACGAGGGAATCATGAACCTCACCGACGAGAAGATATAATCGCTTTTGGTCGGGAAATAGACCTTGATATAGTTCATCTTGTTGGTGGGGTCGTTGGGGAAAAGAGTCTGCACGAACATGCTTCCGGGCTCGGCCGAGGCAGTGTTGAAGTCGCGGGTCTTGTAGACCACTGCGCCAACCCTGTTGACGACGGCGAATTCGAACGGCAGGTCGAGCCCGTTGTTGTTGAACTCCGAGGTCATATATCCGGCCACTTTCGCCGAATCGGCCCGCTCTGAGATGGGGCGGTCGCTCGACCGGCTTATGATGTTCAGTATGACCTCGTTGAGAAGCCCTTTCTGATAAAGGTAGAGGCCGCGTAGAATTTCCTGGTTTGTCTGATAGCCGCGTTTCGGATTGTTCTTGTCGTTGTCGAGCTGACGTTCGAGAGTGATGCCGCCGGTGAGTCCCTCGGGTGTCTTGAATGTCGAGGTGTAGGTGCCCATCACGGCAGTTCCGTCCGCGTTGTATCGAGGCAGAAACGACGTCTCGATATTGGCCATATCTTCGTCGAGGAAATGCTTTGTCTCGTCTTGTTCGAGGCGTGTAGTGACGCTGTAGAGACTTCTTTTGACCCCTTCGGCAAACTGGTCGTTGCGCATCCTCACCATGTTGCGCATATACATGATCTGCACATACAGCAGCCCCATGAATGTAAGAGCCATTATGATGGCGAGGAACCATATCGTCGATTTTTTCATCGCGGAGTTTATGATCTGTCGGAGGGTTTAAGCTTTATTATGTTAACAACAAAAGTCTATTAAAGTTTCGGCCGATAACGAAAGGGGCCGGAGCGTTAACGCTTCGGCCCAAAATTAACACTTTATTTTAACATTTGCAAATTCACAGTGTCCCGATTTCTGATGGCGGAGCGGCTATCGAGCGGTGGCCTCTGTAGCTGTTGTCGAGCATTTTGGCGTAGGAGCGGAGGTATTTGCGCAGGGCTGATACCATTTCGCGCGTTTCCTGAAGCGTGTTCAGATAAACGTAAAGAACCGTCATCGACGACTGGTCTCCCTCTCGGATGTGGTCATAGAGGCCGTGGTAGAGATTTGATATGCGGTTTTTGATCTCGTCGCAGTGCTGTCTGAGCATGTCGACGGCTTCGGGGGTGGAGTCGGAGATCATAGCGGTGATGTCGTTGAAGAGCGTTGTGACCTCGACGGCTATGTCGGAGAAGTCGGCGCGGTAGCGTTCGGGCAGGGGAAGGAAGTTGTTGTCGACGTGTTCGCGGCAGACCTCAGTTATGCGGCGCAGGTTGTATAGAACCGACATGCAGCTGTTGTTACCGAGATAGAACCAGGCGCTTTTTTCGATGCCGATTTCGCGCGGCAGCCGACGCAGGCAGAGAGTTTCTTTGCGGCGGTCGTTCTTAAGCCGGCTTTTTGCGTCGCCGAGAGCGCGGTCGATGCGTCCCAGAGTGCGGGCGTCGTCATTCAGGAAGGCTGTCATCGCGCTGCTGTAGTTCGCCGAGGCGAACTCGAGAAACGATTGCTGCTTTCCGCTGAGATAAATCATGAACATAGGCCACAGGCGGTCGGGCTCGCGGGTCGACAGAATTGAGTGGAACAGAGCGTCGCCGTTCTCTTCTTTGGCTTTGGCGCGGAAACGCCGGTTGCTTCGGATGAGAAGATAGATTGTCAGGGCGCCCAGTGCGAACATTACCCATGAACCGCCGAAGTGCATCGCCGCGACGATTATTCCGGCTCCGATGAAGGCTATTCCGGCCGTGAGGAACCAGCCGCCGATAACCGAAAAGACACCCGTGATTCTGAACACGGCCGATTCGCGCTGCCATGCGCGGTCGGCAAGCGAGGTGCCCATCGCTACCATGAAGGTGACGAACGTTGTCGACAGCGGCAGTTTCATCGAGGTGCCGAGGGCAATCAGCGCACCGGCCAGCACGAGGTTTACCGAGCCGCGCACGAGGTCGAAGGCGGCTCCCTGTTCGAGAATGCTGTCTTCGGCATTGAAACGTCGGTTTATGAAACGGCGTATACGTTGGGGAATGAGTCCGCGAACCCACGAGATCAGCGACAGCGACCATCTGACAAGGCGCCGGGCTATCCGCGACGATCCGAACATCTCGTCGCCCGCGTCATGACTTCCGAGACCGATTTCGGTCTGCGACACCTTACGGGCTTTTTTCGAGGTGGCCAGCGACACGACCATTACGGCGCCGGCTCCGATGAGGAAGTAGAGCGGTGTGTCGGCCGGGCTGTTGAGCGAACTCATCATGAATCCGTGGATGTCGCCGTTGCCGTTGGCGGTGTAGTCGGCGAACGATGCCAGGCCGGTCAGCGGCACTCCGATGAAGTTCACGAGGTCATTGCCGGCGAATGCCATTGCCAGGGAGAATGTGCCCAGAAGAACGATGACTTTGAGCACGTTGACTCCGAGAGCGTGGAGGGTCTGCATTATAACAGTGAACCCGACAAGCGAACAGGCTATTATCAGAGCTGTGTGTGAGGCTATCCATGCTTTTACGTCGGCGGTCATGAAAGAAAGACCCGAGGCTCCTTTGATCAGCAGGAAATAGACTATTGCCGTAGTGCATACCCCTCCGAATATTCCTATCTTCCAACGAAGGCGGCTGCGGTAGTTGAACGAGAAAATGAGTCGCGACAGAAACTGGACGACAGTTCCGAACACGAAGGCTATCGCAACCGACAGGAAGATACCTATAATTACCGACAGAGCTTTCTCGGTGTTGAGAAGGTCGGCGAATCCAAGGTCGGTGCCTCCGGCCATCTTTATCAGTGCAACGACGAAGGTCGCTCCGAGAAGCTCGAAAACGAGCGACACCGTTGTTGATGTCGGCATTCCGAGGGTGTTGAACAGGTCGAGAAGGATGATGTCGGTGACCATGACTGTCATGAAGATGCACATCAGGTCGTAGAACGAGAAATTCTCGGGACGGAAGATGCCGTGGCGGGCAATGTCCATCATTCCGTTGCTCATCGCCGCTCCGATGAATACGCCGGCCGAGGCTATGATGATGATTGTGCGCAACGGAGCCACTTTGGTGCCTATGGCCGAATTGAGAAAATTGACGGCGTCGTTGCTGACTCCCACCGACAGATCGAAAATGGCGAGCAGGAACAGAAAAACAACGACGCAGAGAAACAAAATATCCATATCTGTGAGCTGTTTAATTTTAATACAAATTACGCTCAACGATGTTTCATAAATGTTTCATCAAAATTAAAAAAAAGAGAAATCAAGGGGGTCAGCGCGGAATGACGATTGTTATCCGCAGGCCGCCTGCCGCCGGAAGGTCGGCGCGCACATGGCCGCCGTGCCAGATGACAGCGTTTTTAACTATTGCCAGTCCGAGTCCCGTTCCGCCGCAGCGCCTCGACCGCCCTTTGTCGACTCTGTAGAACCGTTCGAAAAGATGGGGCAGATGTTCCGGACTGACGCCACAGCCGTTGTCGGTCACAGTGATTGTCAGCTTTTCGGCGGTCAGGTTCTGCCGAAGCTCCACACGGGTGGCGCCTGAATATTTCAGGACGTTGTCGATAAGATTACGCATTACCGACTCCAGAAGAGCGCTGTTGCCCGAAATAGGCTCGGAGAGGGTGATGCCGTTGTCGATGACGATATTTTTTTCGATGGCCGACTCGGAGAACTCGGCGCAGACGTCGGCAGTCAGGGCGGCGATGTCGACCGGCTCGCGCGAAATTCGGTCGCCCCCGTCTTCGATTCGGGTGATTGCCGATACGTCGGCCAGCAGTTCTCTCAGGCGCCGGTTGGCGTCGAGGGCACGCCCGACGAAGTATTGGCGCCGGTCGGCGCTCATGTCGGGATGGTCGGCAAGCGATTCCAGACACGCCTCGACCGCTGCAACAGGCGTCTTGAGCTCATGGTTGATATTGTTTGTCAGTTCACGCTTGATGCGTATCTTGTCGTGTTCCTGCTCGAGGGCAAGGCGGTGCTGGCGGTCGCGCTCGGTCATCGCCTCACGAAGCCGGGTGTAAAGTCTGATAATATTTCCGGATATTTCGCCGAGCTCGTCGTCGGGAAATGATTCGGTATCGACGATGTTCTCTCCGCGCTCGGCCTGTTCGGCGAACCGGTTCAGGCGCGATATGTGTCCGCCTATACGGCGCGTTGTCAGATAGCCGATGACACACATTATTATGCTTATTCCGACAATGAACCATAGAAAGGCATAATCGGCAGCCAGCAGCTTGTGGAGTTCGACACTATAGGGGACTGCCGTGCGCACTACCATGTCTCCCTCGCGTTTTGCCGAGTAGAAGTAGGTCTTTCCGGTCGATGCGCTGTTGCGCCTGATGGCATAGCCTTCGCCCGTTGCCATAGCTTCGGCTATTTCTTCGCGGTTGAGGTGGTTTGAACCGGGCAGTGTGTCGAGGCTGTTGTCGAACACGACATGGCCGCGGCGGTCGACAACCGTCACTCTCAGGTCGCCGATGCTGCGCGGCAGCCTCAGGACCGCGACGCTGTCGGCGAGCTGGTCGAAAATGTCGTCGTTGACCATCTGAAGCCGCTGATTCAGCTCTTCGGCCTTGAACACCTTCTCACGCCGATACTGAAACAGGGCAACGGCGCCTACAAGAAGAACCGAGTAGGAGAGAAGGGCGAGAAACAGGCGTGTGTGGAAGCGCATATTATTCGGCAAAGCAGTAACCGTAGCCCGGACGTGTCAGTATATATTTGCCGTAAGGGCCGAGTTTCGAGCGCAGGCGCGTTATGTTGACGTCGACAACGCGGTTCACAACAATGACCTCGTCGGGCCATATACGTTTCAGAATCTCTTCGCGCGAAAAGATGCGTCCGCGGTTTGAGATCAGAAGACTCAGAATCTCGAATTCTTTCCGGGGCATCTTCACTTCGACGCCGTCGACAGTGCAGGATTTGCGCGAGGCGCAGACTGCAAGACCGCCGAACGTTACTACCCCGAGATCCTCTGATGCCGACCCGTGGTGGCTCCGGCGCAACACGGTTTTCACACGCGCCACGACGTTGCGCATCGAGAACGGTTTCGTGATGTAGTCGTCGCTGCCGAGCTCGAGACCGGCTATCATGTCGTCTTCCGAGTCGCGTGCGGTGCAGAAGATTATGGGTATATGCTCGGTCAGCGGATTGGCTTTAAGAATAGCAGCCATGCGCGTTCCTGAGATTTCGCCCATCATAATGTCGAGCAGAATGAGCGAGTAGTGCGTCAGATCGGTCGACAGCGCCTCTTCGGCGCTCAGCGCGGTGTCGACGGTGAATCCGGCCTCTTCGAGATTGAATCTGATGGCCTCGCAAAGGGCCTCTTCGTCGTCGACAACGAGGATGCGTGTTTCTTGTTCCATGGGCGCAAATATAGCGGAAAAGCGCCGCACGGACGCTTTCCCGCCATATCTTTAACAAAAACTTAATGTCGTCGTTTACCGGCCGAGCGACAGAACGGTGAAATAGCGGCCGTTCATCATCTCGAAAGAAAGGTTGATGAATCCGCGGTTGGCCCCATACCATGTGGCAACCATTCCGGGCCCTGTCTGGACGGGCATCCCGTAGATGTTCGTCAGATAGTTGTAGATCGAATAGTAGCGCATATTGTCGGCGTAGGGACTCGTGTAGATAAACTGCGTTCCGTCGAGATAGCCGTTGTTATATATCAGGCGCGCTTCGGGCCACACGAAGTTCAGATACGGGGCGTTCTGAACCATGAGTATCGAATTGTTGTAGGCCGAAACAGCGTAGCTGTTCAGCAGATAGTTCATCGATGCGTCGAACGCGGCTCCGAATGTCAGACCGAGAATCGCTCCGATTGGAGGTACGCCGGGAGCGGGACGCCAACGCGGGGGAGGCGTGGGTCTGTAGTATGGCCTGGGCATACGGCCCGGGCGCCAGCCATAGTTGGGCTTGTGGTGTGGCTTAGGCGGACGGTAGCCGTTAGAGGGGCCATGGCCGGGCCGGTGCCCGTTATGGTATCCGTTGTCGT
>DBGBEM010000012.1:0-9601 GCA_048477235.1 Muribaculaceae bacterium
CTGCGTCATAACCCTGCGTCATAACCCTGCGTCATAACCCTGCGTCGTAACCCTGCGTCATAACCCTGTGTCATAACCCTGCGTCATAACCCTGTGTCATAACCCTGCGTCATAACCCTGCGTCATAACCCTGTGTCATAACCCTGTGTCATAACCCTGCGTCATAACCCTGCGTCATAACCCTGCGTCATAACCCTGTGTCATAACCCTGCGTCATAACCCTGCGTCATAACCCTGCGTCATAACCCTGCGTCATAAATATGATATATTGGCATTTTGGATCTGTGGATTATCATAATGACGTATCTTTTGACTTCATCTAAGGCCCCGATACTGTCGTGCAGACGCCGTCAAGATACCAACTTTGATCTCCTTTAGATTTCCATAATCCAACAGGGCCGCGGCATGCCGCGACCATACAGCACAATTATTTGTGGGCGAAAAATCTATCTTTGGCCCAGGTTTCGACGTTTTTGTCGATATACTCCGCTATGAGATTGAATTCGCGCTGATTGCGGATTATATGGTCATGGAAATTCGGCTGCCAGCCAAATTCAATATTCCGGGAACGGGCATATCTTGTCACAGCGGATTTCACCCCTCCGATCACTCTCGACAATAAGGCGTTGAAATGATTACGGCCGTCAAAATTGTCGCCGTCGTCGGGATGTCGGGGAGGCCGCAGACAACCGACATTTTCTGGCTGGGCCGCATTTTCTGTCTGGGCCGCGGCATGCCGCGACCCTACAATTGATATAATGGCATGGAAATGGTTGGGCATCACTATGAAACACCGGATGACAGCGTAGGGATAATGCTCACTTATTTCTTCGATGGCCCGGCACAGATATTTTCCTATTACAGTATATGCGATTTCACCGTTGCTGATGCGTCCGAAATAATGAGCTCGGCTGCGTGTGCAGACTGTAACGAAATACGTGCCGTCACAGTAGTTATGCCAATGCGCCCGCGGATATTTCCGATACATTCGGGGTGGTCAGCCTTGAAGCGTGTCGAAGAGGGCGATCAGGCGCTGGAGTTCGGCGTCGTCGGCGAAGCGGAAGGTTATCTTTCCGCGTCCTTTTTTGTCGAGCGAGAAGTCGACGGGGGTCTCGAATCGCTTCGAGAGATGTTCGCGCAGAATGTCGAGGTCGGTCGAAGGCGCCGGCTTCTCACTGCGCGATCTGGCGGGAGCGCCTCCCTGCTCCCAGCTTTTCGCGAGCCGCTCGACGTCGCGCACCGACAGCCCTTTTTCGAGAATCATGTTGTAGAGCTTGAGCTGGAGGCGCGGGTTGCTTAGTGTCAGCAGCGCACGGGCGTGCCCCATGTCGACGCGGCGGTCGCGCAGCCCGACCTGCACTTCTGCGGGAAGCCGCAGCAGGCGAAGGAAGTTAGCGATCGTGGCGCGCTTCTTGCCTATGCGTTCGCTCAGGCGTTCCTGGGTCAGGCCATACTGGTCGAGAAGCTTCTTGAATGTCAGGGCAATCTCAATAGCGTTGAGGTCTTCGCGCTGGATATTCTCGATAAGGGCCATTTCGGTCAGCTCGGCGTCGTTGGCCGTGCGGATATAAGCCGGCACTGTCGTGAGCCCGGCACGGAGAGCAGCGCGATAGCGGCGTTCACCGGCGATTATCTGATAATCGTCGGGCCCGACTTTCCTGAGCGACAGCGGCTGGATTATTCCGAGTTCGCGTATCGAGGCCGCGAGGTCGTCGAGCGACTCTTCGTCGAATGTCCGGCGCGGCTGGTCGGGATTGGGTTTTATGCGCGAAATCTCTATCTCGTTGATAGCGCTCGAACCGCGTGCGGGCACGTCGTCCATCGAAATCAGCGAGTCGAGTCCTCGGCCCAGTGCATTGCGTTGTGACATATCTCTATCGTCGTAGTGTTGGTTTACTTGCGGTGGTTGCGGGCGATCAGTTCCTTGGCCAGTGCCACATGGCTCGTAGTGCCGCGGCTGTCGGGGGCATAAAGCAGAGCGGGCAGTCCGTGGCTCGGAGCCTCGCTCAGGCGGATATTGCGCGGGATGACCGTATCAAAGACCATATTGGCGAAATGGCTCTTCAGCTCTTCGTAGATCTGGTTGGCCAGACGCAGGCGCGCATCATACATCGTCAGCAGGAAACCTTCGATCTCGAGCTTCGGATTGAGCTTAGTCTTGATTATCCTGATAGTGTTGAGCAGCTTGGTAATTCCTTCGAGGGCGAAATATTCAGCCTGGACGGGAATCATAACCGAGTCGGCGGCCGTCAGCGCGTTGACGGTTATGACGCCGAGCGACGGCGAGCAGTCGATCAGAATATAGTCATACTTATCGCGTATGCCCTGCAGAGCGTGAAGGAGAGTTTTATCGCGGTCTTTCTTGCCGACAAGCTCTATCTCGGCCCCGGCAAGGTCGATCCGCGACCCGACGAGGTCGAGCCCCTCGACACAGGTCTTGACCTGACTTCCGTCCATGGGGTAGTCGTCGACGAGACATTCATAGATCGACGACGACATCTGCCGGGGATCAATCCCGTAGCCCGACGTGGCGTTTGCCTGAGGATCGGCGTCGATTATCAGCACCTTCTTCCCTTCGGCGGCAAGCGACGCGCCGAGGTTGATGGTGGTTGTGGTTTTTCCTACGCCGCCTTTCTGGTTGGCTATTGCAATAACTTTACCCATAATCTTTATTGATTTGACAGGTGTGGAATAAGCTCTGTTAGAGTATTCAACGGCAAAATAACCATATTTTCGCCAATCTACAGCAAAGATTATCAACAAAAAGCGTTAAAATGTTAATAACCCGCCGTTTTTGTTAATAACCTCAGAAGGGGCGACGCGGTTTCAGGGCCTGAAAATCCTTGATATAGAGCGGCGTCGAATAGGCGGTGTCGATGAAATCGCGGCGATGCCATGCCTGCTCGGCCAGAGCTATCATGCCCGAGGCGAGCGGCGCGACGTCGGGCATAAACTGAGCATTTGGACTGTCGATCACCCCCGAGGCTTTTCCGGCGCCGTTGCCGACTATGACCGCGCGTCCGCTCTCAAGCAGCCCGGCGAAACTGCCGCTGTCGAGAATCATAGCCTGCGGCTCGGCCACAACGTTCAATGCAGTGTCATATACAGCGGTATAGACCTCCATGCGGCGTGCGTCGATCATCGGTATGAAAAATTCCTGACCGTCGTATTCGGCCGAGAACATAGCCTCGACAGCCAGCAGCTTCAGCGTCGGAATCCCGATAAGCGGAATTCCGAGAGAATATGCGAGCCCCTTGGCCTCGCTGAGGCCTATGCGCAGTCCGGTGTAGCTTCCGGGGCCGAGCGACACGGCCACAGCCGACAGCTTCATCTCATGCTCGCGGGCATGATCGAGACAGTCTTTGATAAAAAGGCTGAGCAAAGCCGCATGGTTGCGGCCGCCGAAGTCTTCGCGATGACACAAGACGGCGCCGTCGTCGGTCAGCGCGGCCGAGCAGGTGTCGGTGGAGGTTTCTATATTGAGGATTGTTGCCATGAGATGGGAAATGTTATCTGGTCAGTGAGTCGATACGGCGTTTCGACAGACCGTCGAGCAACTGCTGGATGCGGTCACGGATTCCGCGCAGGCGCGCCACGGCCAGAGCCAGGCGTTCGGTTTCGCCGCCGCGGGCAGCGAGCTGGTCGCGCACAGCCGAAATACGCATCCCCTTGTCGCGCACCATAAAGCTGATGATGCGGAGCAGTTCGATGTCGTCGGGAGTGTAGAAGCGCGTGCCGCCATCGTTGCGGCGCGGGCGAAGCTGCGGAAATTCCTGTTCCCAGTAGCGCAACGTCGATTGTGCGAGGCCGAGCATTTCGGCCACGTCGCGAATCTTGTAGAACTTCTTGTCGAGCTTATCGCCTTTTTCCATATCTACGGCAAAATTAGCAAATTCTGACGATATGACAATCGGCAAAAGCTTATCGAAACAGGCGGCGCGGGGTTTTTCGTCATTTTTTGTAATTTTGCGGGGAGCTTTACGTTTTATAATCAGAATGTATCGATTTCTACTGGTTTTGATCTTCGGCGCGGTGGCCTGCCTGGCAAAGGGGCAGGTCAACGTCGATCAGGTTATCCGCATCGGGCAGAACACGATGTGGCTCGAAGACTATGTGCTGTCGATACAGTATTTCAATCAGGCCATCGCGGCCAAGCCCTATCTGGCGCAGCCCTATTTTCTCAGAGCCGTCGCCAAGCTCAATCTCGACGATCTGCGCGGCGCCGAGGCCGACGCCACAAAAGCTCTCGACCGCAATCCCTATCTGACCGACGCCTGGGAAGTGCGCGGCGTGGCCCGGCAGAACCTCGGCCTCAACGCCGAGGCCGTCGCCGACTACGACCACGCTCTCGAGAACAACCCTTATTCGCGGGCGCTCCTTTATAACAAGGCTATGGCACAGACCGAGCTGAAGGAATATCAAGCGGCCGACTCGACCTTCGGACGACTGCTGCGCTATCATCCCAACTTCGAGGGGGGATATATCGGGCGGGCGCGGCTGAGCCTCGCAGCCACCGACACCGCCGCCGCACTGAAAGACCTCGCCCGCGCTCTCGAGCTGAATCCGCAGAATGTCAACGCGCGGCTTATCCGCGCCGACATAGCCCTGAATTCCACCAAAGACTATCAGGCGGCTCTGGCCGACATGGATCAGGCAATACGCCTGCAGCCCAACGAGGCCGGCTTCTATGTCAACCGCGCCTATGTGCGCTACCGGCTCGACGACTATCGGGGAGCCATGGACGATTTCAACCGTGCCATCGACCTCGATCCGCTCAACCGCGCCGCTCTGTTCAACCGCTCGATGCTCTGCGCCGAAGTGCGCGACTTCAACCGCGCCATCGACGACCTCACCCGTGTCCTCGATCTCGACAACGACGACTACCGCGCCCTCTATAACCGCGCCCTAATCTACCGCGAGCTCGGCGACACACGCAATGCGCTGGCCGACCTCGACCGCCTCATCAGCCGGTTTCCCGACTTCGCCGCCGCCTATTTCCTGCGCTACGACGTCAAACGCTCGGCCGGAATGCGCAACGCCCAGCCCGACTTCGACAAGTCGGTGGCGCTGGCCAAGACGCGCCTCCACATGAGTCAGGACAAATTTGTCGAGGCCACCGAGCGCTCCGACGAGCCCGGCTCAGAGACTCAGGAGCAGGTCGAGGCCCGCTTCAAACAGCTTCTGACGGTCAGCGACAACGCCCGTCCCGAAGAAATCTACGACAACAAGAATATCAAGGGGCGCGTTCAGGACCGCAACATCAATATCGAGCTTGAGCCGATGTTCACCGTCAGCTACTACACAGCTCCGACCGAACTCCGCCCCGGCAGCGAATATATAAAGGAGGTGACCGACCTGAACGACCTGCGTGCGCTTCGTTTTCAGGCTCAGGTGACAAACCGTCCCCCCTCGTCGACCGACAGCGACATTTTCGACATCCACTACGGCAGCATCTCCGACTATACGGCATGGCTTGCCACCCACACCCCGCGGGCAATCGACTATTTCGGCCGCGCCATGGACTACTTCACCCTGCGCGACTATGAACACGCCATCGCCGACCTGAGCCGCGCCATAGAGCTGACCCCAGACTTCACCCTTGCCTACCTCATGCGCGGAATAGCCCGGTTCAGCCTTCCCCCCTCCGACGCGCCCGCCGGCACTCCCGCCGGGCTCGGTGTGCGCGCCGCCATCGACGACTTCGACTCGGCGATAGCGCTGTCGCCGCAGATGGCCGTGGCCTATTATAACAAAGGAGTGGCCCTCGCATCGCTCGCCGACTATTCGGCCGCCATCGACGCTTTCGACCGCGCCATAACCCTCAAGCCCGACATGGGTGAGGCCTACTACAACCGGGGATGGGTAAAACTCCGTATCGGACACCGCAGCGAAGGGCTCGCCGACCTGAGCAAAGCCGGAGAGCTTGGCGTCGTAGCCAGCTACAACCTGCTGAAGCGCATGTCGCGCTGACTCCGTTTTTAGAGTTCAAAAAGCTAAAAAACAAAAAATGTGTTGTGAAACATATTTTTGAAATGGCGTTCTTTCACGAAAAATGCGTATTTTGCCGTCGATTCTTAGCGTCAGCCTTCAGTTGGCCGCTTATTATTATCATGAAACTTACTAAAAGCTAATAACATGAAGATTTACAAAACCAACGAGATTAAAAACATTGCCCTGCTCGGTAGCAAGGGCTCGGGAAAAACCACACTCGCTGAGTCGATGCTCTTCGAGTGTGGAGTTATAAAACGTCGCGGCACCATCGACCAGAAAAACACTGTCAGCGACTACTTCCCTGTTGAGAAGGAGTATGGCTACTCGGTTTTCTCGACAGTTTTTTATGCCGAATTCCTCAACAAGAAGCTTAACGTCATCGACTGCCCGGGAGCCGACGACTTCGTCGGAAGCGCCGTCACGGCCCTCAACATGACCGACACCGGCCTTATCGTTGTCAACGCCCAGTATGGCGTCGAGGTAGGCACCCAGAACATCTTCCGCACCGCCACAGGCCTCAACAAGCCCATCATCTTCGCCCTCAACCAGCTCGACGGCGAAAAGGCCGACTACGACAACGTCATGGAGCAGATGCGCGAGCACTTCGGCAGCCATATCGTGGCAATCCAGTATCCTATTGCCTGCGGCGAAGGCTTCAACGCCATGATCGACGTGCTTCTGATGAAAAAATATTCGTGGGGCCCCGAAGGTGGCGTGCCCAAGATCGAAGATATTCCGGCCGACCAGATGGAGCGCGCCAAAGAGCTCCACGCCGCCCTCGTCGAGGCTGCCGCCGAAAACGACGAGACGCTCATGGAGAAATTCTTCGACCAGGGAACCCTGACCGAAGACGAGATGCGCGAAGGAATCCGCAAAGGTCTCGTGGCCCGCTCGATCTATCCCGTCTTCTGCGTCAGCGCCGCCAAGGATATGGGCGTGCGCCGCATGATGGAATTCCTCGGCAACGTCGTTCCCTTCGTTGAGGAAATGCCCGCCCCCGTCGACACCGCCGGCAACGAGGTGAAGCCCGACAGCAACGGCCCCGTTTCAATCTTCATGTTCAAGACAACCGTCGAACCCCACATCGGTGAGGTTTCATATTTCAAAGTAATGTCGGGAACGCTCAAGGCCGGCATGGATCTCGACAACGTCAGCCGCGGCTCGAAAGAGCGCCTCGCCCAGATTTTCTGCGTGTGCGGCCAGATCCGCAATCAGGTCGACGAGCTCTGCGCAGGCGACATAGGCGCCACAGTGAAGCTCAAGGATGTCCGCACCGGCAACACCCTTGACGAGAAAGGCTGCGAGATCGCCTTTGACTTCATCAAATATCCCGCTCCGAAATATATCCGCGCCATCCGCCCCGTCACCGAGAGCGACGCCGAGAAACTCAACGTTATCCTGACCCGTATGCACGAGGAAGACCCGACATGGATCATCGAGCAGAGCCGCGAGCTCAAGCAGACCCTTCTCAAAGGTCAGGGCGAGTTCCACCTCCGCACTCTCAAATGGCGCGTCGAGAACAACGACAAACTCCCCATTGTCTTCGAAGAACAGCGCATCCCCTACCGCGAGACCATCACCAAGGCATCGCGCGCCGACTACCGCCACAAGAAACAGTCGGGCGGAAGCGGACAGTTCGGCGAGGTTCATCTCATCATCGAGCCTTACACCGAAGGCATGCCCGAACCCGACACCTACAAGTTCGGCAATCAGGAATATAAGATGAGCGTCCGCGACAAACAGGAGATTCCTCTCGACTGGGGCGGCAAGCTCGTCATCTACAACTGTATCGTCGGCGGCGCCATCGACGCCCGATTCATCCCCGCCATCGTCAAGGGCCTCATGGACCGCATGGAGCAAGGCCCGCTGACAGGCTCATACGCCCGCGACGTGCGCGTCTGCATCTACGACGGCAAAATGCACCCGGTTGACTCGAACGAAATCTCGTTCCGTCTGGCCGCCCGCAACGCCTTCGGCGAAGCTTTCCGCAACGCCAACCCCAAAGTGCTTGAGCCGATCTACGACGTCGAGGTGCTCGTTCCGGCCGACGTCATGGGCGATGTCATGAGCGACCTTCAGGGACGCCGAGCCATCATCATGGGCATGGACAGCGACAGCGGCTTCCAGAAAATCAAAGCCCGCGTGCCTCTGGCCGAAATGGCAAGCTATTCGACAACCCTCAGTTCTATCACCGGCGGACGCTCGTCGTTCTCACTCACCTTTGCTGGCTACGAGCTCGTTCCGGGCGACGTTCAGGAGAAACTTCTCAAAGCCTACGCCGAAAAACAGGCTGAAGAATAAAGCTGTTTCATATAATCCAAATTTATGGGGAGGAGCCGCTGCCGATGAGGCAGCGGTTCCTTTTTCCTCCGCAATGCGAACAATTCTCGTTCTGAAATTTGCCTCAGCTCGTGCCTTTTGTTATCTTTGCGGCTGAAATACCGAATTTTTGCCATGAAAAAACATCTGCCTTTACTTGCACTTGCTTTATCTGCGGGCGCCGCTGTTGTGGCGCAGCCCGCCGACCTCTCGAAATATGTCGACCCGTTTATCGGAACGGCCGACCACGGCCACGTGTTTCTCGGCGCCAACGTTCCTTTCGGATTCATCCAGGCCGGCCCCTCACAGAGGGTGCAGGGCTGGGACTGGTGTTCGGGCTACCACTACAGCGACTCGATCATCGTCGGCTTCAGTCAGACCCATCTCAGCGGCACGGGCTGCGGCGACCTCGGCGACGTCACGCTCTTCCCCACCCTCGACCCCGGAAGCCACACCTCGACTTTCAGCCACGACCGCGAGCGATGCACTCCCGGCTACTACTCGGTCGTCCTCGACAAGTCTGGCACACTCGCCGAGATGACAGCCACAGAGCGCACGGCCTCCCACCGCTACACGTTTGCCCCGGCCGACACAGCATATATTATCCTCGACCTCGAATACGGCATAGGATGGGACCGTCCCGCCGACACCCGCATAATCCTCGAGAACGACTCGACGATCAGCGGCTGGCGCCACTCGCGCGGATGGGCCGACAATCAGAAGATTTTCTTCACGGCATCGTTCTCGAAACCGATTCTCAGCTGCCGGGTCGACACCGTAGGCCCGTCGGAGATCGGACTGCTCGCCTTCAAAGGCTCTGAGAAAGCGCCTACAACGGTTGAGGTAAGACTCGCGCTCTCGGCCGTCAGCGTCGACAACGCCCGCCTCAATATGGCCGCCGAAAACCCGCGCTTCGACTTCGACGGAACCGCCCGCCGAGCCCGCGAGCAGTGGAACGGACAGCTGGCGAAAATTGACATCGCCACAGCCGACGACGCTGCCCGACGCAAGTTCTACACAGCTCTCTACCACACGATGACGGCCCCCTCGGTCTACGACGACGTCAACGGCGACTATCGCGGCGCCGACGGCGAAGTCGGCAACACCGGCGGCAAATGGCGCAACTACACGACCTTCTCGCTCTGGGACACCTACCGCGCCGCCCATCCGCTGATGACGCTCATCCACCCCGACCGCCAGAACGACATCGCCGCCACGATGGTCGACATCGCCGACCGTCAGGGAAATCTGCCCGTATGGCACCTCCACGGCTGCGAGACCAACTGCATGG
>DBGBEM010000013.1:0-6490 GCA_048477235.1 Muribaculaceae bacterium
GCCCTCATTAAAGAAAAAGGACTCGGAGTAGAGCCGAAGAGTCTGGCGATGCTGACCGAATATGTCGGCACCGATATGTCGCGGCTCCACAACGAAGTCGACAAACTGGCCGTGGCCCTCGGCCGCGGCGCAACGATAACGCCCGAATCGATCGAAAGGAATATCGGGTTCAGCAAAGATTTCAACAACTTCGAGCTTATCAATGCGCTTGCAGCCCACAACGGAGCCAAAGCCTACCGCATTATCGAGTTTTTCCGCGCCAACCCGAAGTCGAACCCCTTCGTAATGACAATAAGCGCCATATTCAATTTCTTCAGCGACCTGATGATATTCCATTTCTCGCGCGACAAATCGCCCGCGGCGCTCGTGGCGGCAATGGGACTTCGCAGCGAATGGCAGCTGAAGAACTACACCGGGGCAGCCCGCAACTACAATGCTTATAAAGTCATCGAAATAATCGGCGCAATCCGCGAAGCCGACACCCGCAGCAAAGGCATCGGCTCGCGCGTCGATCCTTATGACGCGCTCCACGATCTGGTATTCAGGATTCTCAACGCTCAGGGGGTTCTCCCCGTCTGAACCGGCTCGACACCTATGCCGGGAAGCGACGGCAGAGTTATGCGGCCGTCGACAACCGACACTCCGCGGAAACGGTCGTTCGCAATGAGAAGATTCCCGTCGAGATCGGCATAGTCGGCCAGCGGCGAAAGCTGGGCCGCCGCACTGACGCCACACGACGTCTCAGTCATACAGCCCAACATCACCTTCATACCGAGCGCACGCGCCAGTGTTGCCATCTGATAAGCCTCATGGAGACCGGTCGACTTCATCAGCTTTATATTTATTCCATGGCATGTGCCCTTTAGCGGCGCAACATCGGCCAGCCGTTTCACCCCCTCGTCGGTAATAATCGGAAGCGGCGACCGCTCGGTCAGCCATGCCATATCGTCGAGAGCCATTTTGTCGAAAGGCTGCTCAACAAAGATACAGCCGCGTCCGGCAAGCCAGTGACACATCTCAAGAGCATACTCGCGGTCTTTCCACCCCTGGTTAGCATCGACACATATAGGGACATCAGGCCTCTTCTGCCGGATAATATCGACGAGCATCCTGTCGTTGTCGAGCCCCATTTTGACCTTCAGCACCTTATACGGCATAGCCTCATCGACTTTCTGCCTGACAACCTCGGGAGTGTCCATCCCGATAGTAAACGACGTGTTCGGCGTCTTAGCGGGGTTAAGCCCCCAGATACGGTGCCACGGCTGCCCCATCAGTTTGCCTGTCAGATCATGAAGCGCGATGTCGACAGCAGCCTTCGCCGCGCAGTTTCCCTCGGCGATTCCGTCGAGATAGTCATGAATGTCCTCAATAAGAAACGGGTCGGAGAACTGACCCAGATCAACCTTGCCGAGGAAACCGGTCACACTGTCGACGCTCTCGCCGAGATACGGCGGCATCGAGGCCTCGCCATAGCCAGTCATGCCGTCATAGCTGATCTCAACCTGAACGTCGGGTGTTGTCGTCCGGGAATTGCGGGCCAGATTGAACGCATGACGCAGTTTCAGCTCATAGGGAAAGAAACGCATCTCCATCCGCGGCCTTTTTACCACAGCAGGCACCCCGACCGCGGCAATCGCCCGTTCGGGAATCATGGCCCCGGCTGTCGCCGCAGCCGCCGCCACCAGAAAATCTCGTCGGTTCATACCCCAAAGATAGCAATTATTCCCGAAAACAGAGGATGGAATTATTAGTCTTATAAGTCTTATAAATCTTATAAAACTTCAGCAGCTCTTTGCGGAGCGCCAAGCAGAAGCAACAGCTTGCGCGAGCGCGAACGCGCGCCGATTATCCTGACATTGCCGTCGCCGCCGCGCCGTATGCCGAGACGCTTGCGGAGTTCTTCGGCCGACATGACGAAATTCCTGACCGCGACATCTGCCGCATCACAGCCGAGCTCGCGGCCGGCCCGCTTACCCCACTCCACTACTTTCACAATCGGCCTGATCTCTCCGGGAAAACCTTCAGCCGGCGAATCACCGACATAGAGATGCGTGTCTGGAGCAAGCGCCGAAAGCCCGAACCTCTCCGACATCAGGCGGAATGCTCCCGACTTCAGCATGGCGGCCGAAGGCTCGTGGAACCACTGTCCGGCTTCGGGTTCTGCAAAGCATATTTCGGCGGCAGCCTCGTTTTCAGGGGAGAAAGAAAATTCAGGACTTTCGCCGTCGATGACCCGCGTCAGGCCCGAGCCCGGAATGACTGCCGTCAGCTCCTTACACTCATTCGACTCGCCATATACGATTATGTCGGCGTCGGCGCCGAGTTCCGCCCTCATCCGCGATATGTCGAGCATCGGCGATGCCTTTACTATAACGCGCGTTGCCCGCTCTCGCAACAGCGGCAGCAGCTCAACAACATTGGGACTGCAGTCGGCCAGAGCGAACAGCCGCCTGCCGTCGCGTCCACGCCGCGCCGGATCGATAAAAATGACATCGAATTTCCTGTCGGTCATGCGCAGCCACTCGATAGAATCAGCGCATATGCCCTCGACATTGTCAAGTCCGAGCGCACGCGCATTCATGTTGACAGCCTCCGCACAGCGGGAATCGATGTCGATCGCGGTCACCGACGAAGCGCGCCGCGCTATATGGAAGGCGTCGATGCCAAGACCGCAGGTCATGTCGAGGACTGTCGATCCCGGCTCGACAAGAGCGGCATGGAGCGTGGCCAGATGGTCGCCGGTGGCCTGTTCGGCTGACAGCGCCGTAGGAAAACGGAATTCGCTGCAGCTGAGTGTCAGCGGCAGTTTCGAAGCCGCGCGCTCGCGCAGTTCGGCCTGAAGGATGGCATCAAGTCTGGCCGGATCGCCGGCCGCGGCGAGGCGCTCTCTGTTATAGTCAGCCGCCATAGATCTATCCGATAAAGCAGTGTGTCGGAGGGCTTCATCCGTCCTCCGACACACCAAAGTTATTTAATCAAATGAGTTTCAGGCTTTATAGGCCTCCATGTCCTCGACACGGAAATTGGCGATGAAGTCGGCGTGTTTCACGATATCGGCCTGAGCCATCTTCACGTAGACTTCGAGCGACTTGTCGAACATATCGTTGCGGTTGGCGTCGAGCAGCAGAAGCGACGACATGACAACATCGGCGGCCATCTCGACGAGGCGGCGGGCCACGAACGAAACATACTGGTCATCCTTGACTTCCTCAACCTTGGCCAGGGTTTCGGTATATGCCTTGAACATCTCTTTGATGGTGTTCTTGGTTCCTTCAAGGCGCTGATCGACCTCGGTGTTGAGATATTCCTCGATGAGGTTCGTGTAGGTTCCGGTGGTGACGTGGCGGATTGCGGCGACAACCTGAAGCTGGGTCGTACCTTCGTAAATCGAGGTGATTCGGGCATCGCGGTAGATACGCTCGCAGGTATAGTCTTTCATGAAGCCCGAACCGCCGTGAATCTGAATGCAGTCATAGGCGTTCTGGTTGCAATATTCACTGCCCATGCCTTTGGCCATAGGAGTCAGAGCGTCGGCGCGACGGCTGTAGAATTTCATTTCCTTGCGCTCGTCGGGGGTCAGCGAACGTTCGCGGGCAATATCCTCGTAGGCCTTGTAGAGATCGACATAGCGGGCAGTTTCATAGAGAAGCGAACGGCTGGCGTCGAGTTTGGCTTTCATAACCGAAAGCATCTCGAACACGGCGGGGAAATCTATGATAGCCTTGCCGAACTGACGGCGGTCGCGTGCATAAGCCAACGCCTCGCGATAGGCAAGCTCGCTGACACCGACACTCTGTGCGGCGATTCCCAGGCGGGCGCCGTTCATCAGAGCCATTACATATTTGATAAGGCCGAGGCGGCGCGATCCGCAAAGCTCAGCTTTGGCGTTCTTGAACACAAGCTCGCAGGTGGGGCTGCCTTTGATACCCATCTTGTTCTCGATACGGCGAACGGTAACACCGCCGTCGCGCTTGTCATAGATGAACATCGACAGGCCGCGACCGTCGCGGGTGCCCTCTTCACTGCGGGCAAGCACGAGATGTATGTCGCTGTCGCCGTTGGTGATGAAGCGCTTGACACCGTTGAGGCGCCATGTTCCGTCGGGCTGCTCGGTTGCCTTGAGCATTACGCTCTGGAGGTCGGAGCCGGCATCAGGCTCGGTAAGGTCCATCGACATGGTCTCGCCGTTGCAGACGCGGGTTATATAACGCTGTTTCTGGTCTTCGTCGGCAAACTCATAGATCGTCTCGGCGCAGTCCTGAAGGCCCCAGAGGTTTTCGAAGCCTGTGTCGGCACGGCTGACAATATCAGCGGCCATGATATACGGAGTGATCGGGAAATTCAGTCCACCGAAGCGGCGCGGCATTGCCATGCCCATGAGACCGGCCTTGCGGCACTTGTCGAGATTCTCGACAGTTCCCGGAGCATATTCGACGTGTCCGTCGACAACCTTCGGGCCTTCCTGATCGACTGATTCGGCGTTTTCAGCAATTGTAGTTCCGCAGACGTCGCCGACGATATCGAGCACGCGGTCGTAGCTGTCGATGGCGTCTTCGTAGTCCATGGGAGCATAGTCATATTTCTCGGCGTCGGTATAGTCGCGCTCCTTGAGGGCGACTATCTTGCGCATCAGCGGATGGGTCAGATGATGCTTCAGCGCCGGGTTGTCGGTATAAAAATTAGCCATGGCTTATTTATTTCGAATTTTTCTTGTAGTACTTGATAAGTTTCGGCACGACATCTTCAACCGTGCCTGTGATGACAACGTCGGCGATCTTGTTGATAGGAGCGTCGGGATCGTTGTTGATAGAGATGATCATTGCGCTCTCCTGCATTCCGGCAATATGCTGGATCTGACCTGAGATACCGCAGGCGATATAGAGCTTCGGACGCACTGTGACACCGGTCTGGCCGATCTGGCGGCAATGCTCTGCAAAGCCGGCGTCGACTGCCGCACGCGAGGCGCCGACTTCCGCACCGATAGTGTCGGCAAGCTTGAACAGCAGGTCGAAATTCTCTTTCGAGCCTACTCCGTAACCGCCGGCCACGATGATGGGCGAATTCTTGATGTTTACTTTCGATTTCTCGATGTGGCGGTCGATGATTTCGACAACGAAGTCTTCGTCGCTGACATATTTCTTCGGGTCGAGATTGATGACCTCACCCTTATATCCGGCGTCTTTGATCTCTTTCTTCATCACACCCTCGCGGACGGTGGCCATCTGCGGACGGTGGTCGGGATTGACAATCGTGGCCACGATGTTGCCGCCGAAAGCCGGACGGATCTGATAGAGAAGGTCGGTATATTCCTTGCCGGTCTTGGGATCGGTGTGGTCGCCGATTTCCAGAGCCGTGCAGTCGGCTGTCAGACCGCTGTGGAGACATGAGCTGACGCGCGGGCCGAGGTCGCGGCCGATGCAAGTAGCGCCCATGAGGCAGATCTGCGGCTTGATCTCCTTGAAAAGGTTGATCAGCACTGCGGCGTGGGGATTCGAAGTATAGGGGAAAAGGCGCGGATCCTCTACTTTATAGACAACGTCGGCGCCGTAAGGGAAAATCTGGTCTTCTACGCCGTCGAGCTTGTCGCCAAGCACCAGAGCTTCGAGCTTCACGCCCAGACGGTCGGCGAGCTTGCGTCCTTTTGTAAGGAGTTCCTGACTGACGTCGGCAATCTTGCCTTCGTCGAACTCGCAGTAAACAACGAGATTGTTATTGTCTGTCATGATTCTTTAGCCGATGGTGTGGTTAGTAATGAGTTCTTTGACGAGGTCTTCGATAGCGGCATCGCTGTCGTCGAGACGGCGGCTCTCTTTAGCCGTGAACACAACATTCTCGATTGCCTTCACTTTCGTGGGCGAGCCCGGCATGCCGATCTGCTCGGGATCGGCCTCGACAAAGGCTGCGCCCCACTCTTTGATCTGAAGCTCGGGACGCTTTGCTACAATTTCCTTGCGGCGCTCGTCGGCCTTGGCGAGTTCGCCGGCCGAAGCGGCAAATTTATATTGCATTACGCGACGGGCGTTGCGCGGACGGCATTCGGCGGCCGAGCCGTTGACGGTCACTACGCAGGGCAGCGGAGCCTTGACGGTCTCGACGCCGTTCTCGAGGCGGCGGCGAACAGTAACATGGCCGTCGCTGAGATCAACGATCTCTTCAGCGTAGGTAACCTGAGGCAGTCCGAGTTTCTCGGCTATCTGAGGGCCTACCTGAGCCGTATCTCCGTCGATAGCCTGACGGCCACCGAGAATTATATCGTAATTGCCGATTTTTTTCACGGCCTGAGCCAGTGAATAGGATGTTGCGAGTGTGTCGGCGCCGCCCAATACGCGGTCGGTAAGAACTATGCCGCCGTCAGCTCCGCGGAAAATACCCTCGCGGATGATCTCGGCAGCGCGGGGGAGGCCCATTGTCAGCATGGTAACAGTGCTTCCCGGGTTGGCGTCCTTCAGTCGGAGAGCCTGCTCAAGCGCGTTGAGATCCTCGGGATTGA
>DBGBEM010000014.1:0-4913 GCA_048477235.1 Muribaculaceae bacterium
CCACTGTAGGCAGCGTTCCGAAGATAGGCTGAAGAACGGCGAAGCCGAGGAATCCGATTGTCGGCGAACCGCTGATAAGGGCGCTGACGGCCGATTCTCCGACCGTGTCCTTGAACATATAGCGGAAAACCAGATAGACCACGAAGAACATCGCTATCAGAACCACGAACGAAACTATTGTCAGCTTCAGATCGACGGCGAGCATCTCGCGGTTGGCCTTGATGATCGACACGAACAGGGCAGCAGGCAGGGCGTAGTTAAGAACGACCTTGTTGAGCGTGCGTGCGTCGTTGCCGTTGAACGACCCGGCCTTTCCCGAGAAGTATCCCAATGCCATGATCACGATTATCGGGACTATGGCGTATAGTATTATATGTTCCATACTTCGAGTTTTGCGGTTTTATACTTCGATGTCGATCAGTGGCGACGGATTCAGATAGCCGATATGGCCGCTTTCCTTGCCCGAGTCGGCGGCGAGCTGGACGTCGATGAGGCAGGGCTTTTTCGAGGCTATGGCCTCGGTCAGGGCTGTGGCGAACTCCGCCGGAGTCGTAACATAGTAGTTCTGTGCGCCGAAGGCTTCGGCGAGTTTGTCGTAGCGGGCTTTTACGTCGAGGGTTGTCGGGGCGGGATCGCCGTCGTCGCTGAGGTTCACACCGATGCCGTTGTAGATGCCGCCGTTGTTGAAGATGCAGACGGTTACCGGCAGATTGAAGCGGCATATAGTCGAGAAGTCCATTCCGCTGAATCCGAAAGCGCTGTCGCCTTCGATTGCGACAACCTGTTTGCCGGTAGCGACGGCGGCGCCGATGGCCGAGCCCATTCCCATTCCCATTATGGCCCAGGTGGCGCAGTCGATGCGGTGGCGCGGCAGCGACATGTCGATGGCGTCGCGCGTGTCGTCGAGGGTATTGGCGCCTTCATTGACCAGAATGACGTCGGGGTTGGCTTCGATGACTTTTTTGGCGGCCGAGAGGGCGCTCCAGTGGGTCATCGGTACGGTCTGCGGCTCAAGCCGTTTGGCGAAAGACGCGTTCTTGGCCACGGTTATGGCCTGAATCTCTTTGACCCACTGCGGGTCGGCCGAGAGCTTGCGCCCGGCCAGAGCGGCCGAGAGGGCGTCGAGCGACAGGCCGAGGTCGCCGACCACGGGAGCGGCGATATGGCGGTTGCAGTCTATTTCGACCGGATCGATGTCGAGCTGAACGAACTTTCCGTCGGGATTCCATTTGCCGTGGCCGCGCGACAGAAGCCAGTTAAGGCGGGCGCCTACGAGGACGACCACATCGGCTTCTTTCATTATCGTAGAGCGGGCCGACAGGGCGCTCAGCGGATGGTTGTCGGGCAGCAGACCCTTTGCCATCGACATGGGGTAGTACGGAATGCCTGTCGATTCGATCAGATTCTTGATCTTGTCGTCGACCTGAGCATAGGCGGCTCCCTTGCCCAGCAGGAACACCGGCTTACGGGCGCCGGCGATGAGGTCGGCAGCGCGCTTGACCGAATCGGCGTTGGGAGCGACTTCGGCCACGGGGTCGACCGGTGGAATCATGGCGTCGATGAGAGCGTTGGCCTTGTCGGCGTCGATGACACCTCCGAGGCTCGCCACTGTCATGTCGAGATAAACGCCGCCGGGGCGTCCGCTGATGGCGGCGCGATAGGCGCGCACAACGGCTGTCGGGATGTCTTCAGGTTTGTTGACGCGGTAGGCGGCTTTGACAAGCGGGCGCGCTACGGCGAACTGGTCGAGTTCCTCGTAGGCTCCCTGCTGCATGTCGACGGTGTCGCGGTCGCTCGAACCCGAGATCTGGATCATCGGGTAGCAGTTGACGGTGGCATTGATGGTTGAGGTCAGACCGTTGAGAAAACCGAGTGAGCTGACTGTCAGCAGGACGCCCGGTGTCTTTGTCAGGAAGCCGTGGGTGGCGGCGGCCATGCCGGCCTGTTGCTCATGGCGGAAGCCGACAAACTTGATGCCTTCTTCCTGAGCAATATAGGCGACTTCTGTAACGGGAATGCCGACGAGACCATACATCTTGTCGACGCCGATCTTGTGGAGCGACATGGCAAGCATGCGCATTCCTGTGACCTGTTCCGGGTAGGTCGGCCCTCCTGTCACTGAGGCGGGAAGCGGCTGCCCCGGCTTTATGTTGAGAGGTTGGTTAGCCATTTCTTTTCGAAGCTTTAAGTTGAAACTGTGGTTATTGTTTGATAATAGTTGTTTTCACGGGAGGCCGTTACGGCCTCCCGTGGATTGTAGATGATTGTCAGGCTTTTGCTGTCGGGGGCAGGGGAGCAGTCGTGCCGTTCTTGGCCATTTCGGCTATCTGATCGGCGCTGTAGCCGAGCGAGGTCAGAATCTCGTCGGTGTTGCCGCCGAGGGTCGGGCAGGGGCCGTAGGTCGGCTGATAGTTGCTCATTGTGAAGGGCACGCCGACGGTCACGAATTCGCCGACTTTGCCTCCCTGATTGATCTTGACAAGGGTGTTGCCGTCATAGAGGGTCGGGTCGTCCATGATTTCCTTAGTCGAGAGAACGGGGCCTACGGGAACGCCGAATTTCGACAGCTGCTCGGTAGCTTCGAATTTTGTGCGGGTCTTGCTCCATTCGGTTACGCGGGCAATGATTTCATCTTTGTGGCGGTCGCGCGCGTCGGCGGTGTTGAAGTCGGGGTTGGTCAGCCAGTCTTCGAAGCCGAATGCCTGACAGGCTTTCTCGAACGATTTGGCATCGCGCTGGAAGATGATATAGACATAGGCGTTAGGGTCGGTCTCATAGCCGAGCGAGGGATAAGTCCAGCCGAGAACACCGCTGCCTTCGGTGTTGCCCGAACGCGGAACGAAGTCGCCGAACTTGCCGTTGGGGTACTGTGGGAACTGGGTCAGATAGCCGAGCTTGTCGAGGGTCAGCTGGTCGCGGGTCTTGATTCGGCAGAGGTTGAGGCAGGCGTTGTGCATCGACTGGTAGACGAATACTCCCTCGCCGGTCTTTTCGCGCTGGACAAGAGCGGCCAGAAGACCGATTGTCAGATGCATGCCGGTGTTCGAGTCGCCCAGAGCAGCGCCGCTCTGGGTCGGGATGTTGTATTCTCCTTCATACCAGCCTGTTGTCGAGGCGGCAGCCGCCGTTACCTGAGCCACAGGTTCGTAGGCTTTGAGGTCTTTGTATTTCGACGACTGGGGGAAACCCTTGATTGTTCCGTAGATACAGCGCGGGTTGAGGGCATGGACGGCTTCCCATGAGAATCCGAGCTTGTCGGCTGCTCCCGGATGAAGGTTCTCGACGAAAATATCGGCTTCTTTGATGAGTTTTGTGAGCACTTCCTTGCCGTCGGGAGTTTTGCAGTCGAGCGAGATAGATTTCTTGTCGCTGTTGAGCTGGAGAAAGTAATAGCTGGGGCAGTCGGGGTCGAACTGAAGCTCTTTGCGTGTTGCGTCCCCTTTTCCCGGACGTTCGATTTTTATGACTTCGGCGCCGAGCCAAGCGAGAAGCTGTGTGCACGACGGGCCTGATTGTACTTCTGTGAGGTCAACTACCTTGATTCCTTGAAGAGGTGCGGTGTTCATAATAGTAAAGGTGTTAGTTGTTAGTAATTTCTTCTTAGAAAACACTGCTCACACCTCTATTGTTGGACGCCGCCGGACGTTAAACTACGTTAACCGGCTGTTTTCTGATGTCGCCTGCCACTGCGATATAGAGGTTTTCGGGAGAGAGATAACGGCGGGCCATTCCGGCAAGACTCTCGGGAGTCATCGATGCCAGAGCCCGCTGCTGGCGCGCGAAATAGTCTGCCGGAGCGCCGACGTCGTCGAGAACGGCGTGATGGTTCATAATGGCGAACGGACTGTCGAGCTCGGCGGTGAGCAGGGTAGTGACGAAAGAGCGCAGGCGCTCTATTTCGTCGGCGCTGAAGCTGTCGGGACTTTGCAGGCGCAGCAGCTCGGCGCGGATCTCGTCGATGACGCTGTCGGCATAGCTGTTGTCGCACTGGGTTGAGATTCTGAGGAAACTCTCGCCGGGATAGCCCATCAGAGAGGCTCCGATGCCGTAGGTATAGCCTTTGTCCTCGCGGATGTTGAGCATCAGTCGGCTGCCGAAATATCCCCCTAAGGCGACAACGGCGATGCGTAGCATCTCGTAGTCGTCGTCGCGACGACCTAAGGGGGTGGCTATTCCCGCCGAGATGGCGCTCTGGAGCGCACCCGGTCGCGGGATGTCGACACGTCGCGGCGCGCCGTCGGCTTTGAAGTCTGAAGCAGCCGGCCCGACCCCCTCGCCGCGCGCTTTCATGGCTCCGAAACGCGAGGCTACGGCGTCGACGATATGAGGCGTCAGCCGCCCCGAGAGGTAGACCGTCATGTTGAGCGGATTGAACGCCCGGTGGTAGGCCCGGCGCAGATCGTCGGCTGTCAGCGCCCTCAGCTCGTCGGGCTCGGCGACGCGGGCCGACCGGCTCCGGCGTCCTTTCAGCAGCCTGTTCACTTCGTTGTCGGAGTAGAACCGCTCTTTTTCGCGTTCGAGCTCGGCCTGACGCGCGCTTTTCTCGCATCCGACAGCGCTCTCGTGGTCGGGAAATACGGGCGACTCTACGATGTCGGCTATAACGGGCAGAACTTCGTCGAAGCGGCTGTTGATCGAGAAGAAATGGCGCGTCGAGCGGTGGAGGCCGACATTGCCCGATGTCCACGAGCCGTTGAAATCAAGCACTTCGGCAATCTCTTCAGAGGTCATTGTAGTCGTGCCGTCGACGGCCACTGCGTTGGTCAGCGATGTCAGGCCGGCAACTTCCTCTTCGGCTGTGCCGCCTCCGATAGCGACTGTCAGACTGTTGACGTCGGCATCGCCGCCGGAGTAGCACGCCAGGCGTGCGCCGTTGGCAAGAATCAGCGATTCGACAGGAGGCATTATGAGGT
>DBGBEM010000015.1:0-3590 GCA_048477235.1 Muribaculaceae bacterium
GTATAATACCTCGAAGAAGCGCCTCGCCTTCTGCGGTTTCTTTCCGGCCGACAAACCGAAATATTCCTGCATAGTCCTCATCGCCAATCCCAAGCAGAACGCCATGGGAGCGGCGTCGACCTCGGGCGAAGTGCTCAAGGAGATTGCCCTGAAGCTCTATTCGCGCGGATTGCTCGACAACACGACAGACTATCGCGTCGAAGGGGCCCAGCCCCATGGCGCCAAGCCTGTCTACCACGCCTCGGTCGCCGATCCGAAGCGCCCAGGTGAGCTGAACCGCGCTCTCGGAGTCGGCAGTGGGGCGGCCGCCGCCAAGGCTCCGGCCAAAGGGGGCGGGGGCACAGTGCCCGACGTATGCGGCCTGAGTATCCGCGAGGCCCTGATGCGCCTCGAAGGGGCCGGATTCAACGTGGCCGTCAGCGGAGCCGGAATGGTGCGCCGCCAGACTCCGGCGGCAGGCACCCGCGCCCGGCGCGGCACCCGTGTCATCCTTACAATGTCAAATTAATCAACACAGCATAAACGAGAAATGAAAAAACTGTCGCAACTTTTAAGCGCCATCACCCCACTGGAGGTCATTGGCAGTGTTGACAAAGAGATAAACCTTCTGACGCCCGACTCGCGGCGCGTCGAGGCCGGAGCGATGTTCGTGGCCGTACGCGGTACCGTCGTCGACGGCCACAGCTTCATTCCCGTGGTGTCGACCACGGGCGTCGCCGCGATCGTCTGCGAGCAGCTTCCACAGCTTCTCGAGAGCGGAATAACATATATAAAGGTCGAGAATTCGGCCGTTGCCCTCGGCCATCTCGCTTCGGAATGGTACGGTAACCCGTCGCGTGAGCTTAAGCTCGTCGGCGTCACCGGAACCAACGGCAAGACGACAACCGCCACCCTCATTTATGAGATGGCGCGCCTGATGGGCAATAAGGCCGGACTGCTGTCGACGGTGCGCAACTATGTCGACGACAAGCCTTACGAGACAACCCAGACCACCCCTGACCCGCTGACCATAAACCGCCTTCTGCGCGAGATGGTCGACGCCGGATGCGGCTACGCCGCCATGGAGGTCAGCAGCCACGCCGCCGACCAGCACCGCATCGCCGGACTCCATTTCGCCGGCGCCGTATTCTCGAACCTGACCCGCGACCATCTCGACTACCACAAGAGCGTCGAGGCGTATCTCAAGGCTAAGAAATCGTTCTTCGACAATCTCGACGCCGACTCGTTCGCCCTGACCAATATCGACGACAAGACTGGTCTCGTCATGACCCAGAACACCCGGGCCACAGTGAAGACCTACAGCCTGCGCAGCGAGGCCGATTTCACCGGCCGCATCGTGGAGAGCCGTCTCGACGGCACTCTGCTGAGCCTCAACGGCCGCGAGGTAGAGGTTATGTTCACGGGCCGTTTCAATGCCTATAACCTGACGGCCGTCTATGGCGCCTCGGTGCTTCTCGGATGGCCGGTCGACGACATTCTGCGCTGCATGAGCATGCTCGTTCCCGTAGCCGGCCGATTCCAGACCCTGCGTTCGCCGCGCGGCTATGTCGCCGTTGTCGACTATGCCCACACTCCCGACGCCGTTGTCAACGTGCTCAACGCAATTCGTGAGGTTGTCGGCGATAAGGCTCAGGTAATAACCGTTGTCGGTGCCGGCGGCAACCGCGACCACGGCAAACGTCCGATAATGGCTGCTGAGGCCGCGCGCCTCAGCGACCGCCTGATACTGACAAGCGACAACCCGCGTTTCGAAGATCCGCGTGCCATTCTCGCCGACATGGAGGCCGGTCTCGATGCCAGCCAGCGTCCGCGCACACTGACCATCGTCGACCGCCGCGAGGCCATCCGCACTGCCACGGCCCTTGCTCAGCCGGGCGACGTCGTTCTCATAGCCGGCAAGGGCCATGAAGACTATCAGGAAATCAACGGCGTGAAGCATCATTTCGATGACCGTGAGACTGTGCTCGATATTTTCAGCGACGAAAAACTCTGATAAGAAGTGCTATACTATATCTTTGACCTGCTGAAAGATACCTGCGACTTCCCCGGAAGCCGCCTGATGGGCTATATCTCGTTCCGCGCCGGCGCCGCGCTGATGCTGTCGCTGTTTGTGGCCATAGTCTTCGGTCGCCGGATTATCGACAGGCTGCAGCTCATGCAGGTCGGCGAGATCGTGCGTAACCTCGGCCTCGAAGGACAGATGTCGAAAACGGGCACTCCCACCATGGGAGGCGTCATTATTATAATGGCGATACTGATTCCCTGTCTGCTCGTCGGCAATCTGACCAACGTCTACATGATTCTGATGCTCTTCTCGACTCTCTGGCTCGGCACGCTCGGATTCCTCGACGACTACCTCAAGATGGCGCGCCATAACAAGGAAGGCATGAAGGGCAAGTTCAAGATTGTCGGTCAGGTAGGTCTGGGACTCATCGTCGGCCTGACAATGTATATGAGCCCCGACATCGTCATGCGCGAGAATGTCGAGCGCACCGTCCCCTCGGCCGACGGAACGGAAACCGTAGTCACCTATACCCCCGAGAATGTCAAGTCGGCCCAGACGACAATTCCGTTCGTCAAGAGCAACAACTTCGACTACGAGGCTCTGACATCGTGGCTCGGCGACTGGGCGATACCCGCCAGCTGGGTAATATTCGTCATCGTGGCAATCACGGCCATCACCGCTACGTCGAACGGCGCCAACCTGACCGACGGTCTCGACGGCCTGTGCACCGGAACGTCGGCCATAATCTGTGTGGCGCTCGCCATCATGGCCTATCTCGGCGGCAATGTCGTCTATTCGTCGTATCTCAATATAATGTATATTCCGGGCAGCGGAGAGCTTGTTGTGTTCGCCGCCGCCGTTATCGGCGCTCTGGTCGGATTCCTCTGGTATAACGCCTTCCCGGCGCAGGTGTTTATGGGCGACACCGGCTCGCTGACCCTTGGCGGCATAATCGCCGTGTTCGCCCTGCTGATACGCAAGGAGCTGCTTATTCCTCTGCTCTGCGGAATCTTCATGATCGAAGATATTTCGGTTATGATTCAGGTGGCTTACTTCAAATATACCAAAAAACGCACCGGAACGGGCCGACGGATACTGAAGATGACTCCGCTCCACCATCACTACCAGAAGCCGGGAGGCACCGTCGACGCCCTCATACAGGCCCCTATGCAGGCCATTCCCGAGAGCAAGATAGTGGTCAGATTCTGGATTATCGGAATCTTTCTGGCCGTTATAACCTTTGTAACCCTGAAACTCAGATAAATATCAATGACAATGGATAAGAAACAGCAGAAGACGATGGTTGTGCTCGGCGGCGGCGAAAGCGGCGTCGGCGCAGCTGTTCTCGCCAAAGACAAGGGGTGGAAAGTCTTCCTCAGCGACTATGGAAAGATAGCCGACCGATATAGCCGCGTGCTCGACGAAGAGGGCATAGAATGGGAGCAGGGAGGCCACACCATGGAGCGTATTCTCGAAGCCGACGAAGTTGTCAAGAGCCCGGGAATTGCCGACACCACACCCGTTGTCAAGGTTCTGAAGGAGAAAGGAATCAATATAATCAGCGAGATAGAGTTCGCCGGCCGCT
>DBGBEM010000016.1:0-12718 GCA_048477235.1 Muribaculaceae bacterium
TATATTCTTAAAGGCAACGGTGTGACAAAAAAAATTCTTAGATAACTCTAATAATCAAAACTATGAAAAAGATTTCAATTATTCTGGGGAGTTTTGCTCTGACAGCCATCTCAGCAATGGCCGGCACAGGTGAGGCGCCAAAGCCTGAGTCATGCACGGTCGGCGATCGGCCGTTCACCCGTCCGCTCGACGAAATCGGTTTCTATTTCGACGGAGGCATAAAACTTCTCGACTGTGCATCGGCAACGGTGAAATGCGATGGCGAGACAGTGGCTGTCTCCACACGCATGGAAGTGAGCAACTACACTTCCTCGAAACGCACACAAGGCAGTCTGGCAATTTTCTTCGACGGTCAGAACCTGCCTAAAGGAAGGGACTACACGCTGACCGTCGCCCGCGCGTCTGTCGCTTCCGAATCCGGCGAGGTGGCCAACGCAGAGTTCAGCCAGACTTTCTCTGTCCCCGCCACTCTCGGCCCGGTTCATTTCGATGTCGAAGACGGCATAGTTATTGAAAAGACATCGAGGTATGGCGGACTTCCGACCTTCTACTGGGGCATCGAGACCGAACCGGCCGGCGAGCCGTCGTTCATTCTCTACCGCGAAGGGGAACCGGTCCGAGAACTTCGTGCAAGCATCGCATGGGACTGGGATCTGGGACAGGCGTACCCTGTCGCCGACGAAGAGATAAGGTTCGAGAAGGGCGTCAGCTACTCACTTGTGCTACCCGCCGGGAGTGCCCGGGCGATGTATCGCGAAGACATTGTCAACGAAGAGGCTGTCTTTAATTTCGTCGGCGGCTATGAAGAGACAGTCGCGCCTCTGACCTATGTCTGGTGCAGCCTGTTCACAGACCATTCCGATGTGCTTGATGTCGTTACGTTTACCTATGACCGCCCGGTTCGTGTCGCCGAGGGCGCCAGATTTCAGCTGTGGGAAACCGAAAGCGGTAAATTGGGTAAATTGGTGAAGGAGGCCGACGCTTATCTCGATACCAATGTAAACTGCCGGGCTGTGTCGGCGGATTTCGGCGGCTTCAGAATGCTTTCTGAAACAGGCTACACGTTTGTTATCCCCGAAGGAGCTGTTATCGCCGACGACGGCGATCCTGCTGTCAATGGCCGCACGGAAATACCTCTGAACGGCAAAGCTGGCATCGGAGATATTCAAACAGATATAAATGATAGCGAAGCTCCGCTCTACGATCTTCTCGGAAGAGAAATCAGCAATCCTCAGCCGGGAACAATTTATGTCAGGGACGGCAAGAAAATCCTCCATAAGGGAATTTAAAGCAGCGCAATAAGTCGCGGCCGAGATCGACTCTACAGGCGGAAATAAAGGCTTCACGGCCTCTGTTTCCGCCTGATTATCGCTTCAGGCATGTCTTATACGCATAGTTTTTTGCAGGAAAGTTTGGCGAGCTTAGGCGGAAATTGTATCTTTGTTGGCATTGTAGCAACATATTTGAATATGAAACAGTTTTTCATGTCTTTTCTGGGAACCGTCGCAGGCATATTTGTGTCGGGTTTCCTCATCTCGATAGGCTTATTCATTCTGACCGTAATGGCTATTGTTTCGTCGGCGACCCACAGCGAATATAGCGTTAAAGACAAATCGATATTATATCTCGATCTGAGTCGGGAAATCGTCGAACAGCCCGCTTCGCTCGACATTATGGCAAAGCTTACCAAGGACGGGCCGTCGGCCGATGTTCTCTACAATATTATCGACGCCATCGACGCAGCGGCCGACGATGACCGCATCAAAGGCATTTTCATCGACGCCAACGGTTCGTCGGCTGGCACAGCCCAGCGCAAGGCCATCATCGATGCTCTCCGCCGCTTCAAAAAGTCGGGAAAATGGATCTATAGCTACGGCGACTACTACAGTCAGGGCGACTATTACATCGCGGCATCCGCTTCCGACAGTCTTTACATAAACCCTCTCGCCAGCGTTGACATCCACGGACTCGGCGGACGGATGATGTTCTTCAAGAATCTGCTCGACAAGATCGGAGTCGAAATGCAGGTCGTCAAAGTCGGCACTTACAAGAGCGCTGTCGAGCCATTCATTCTGACCGAGCCGAGCGCAGCCTCTATCGAACAGCAGCAGCTCTATCTCGGCAATCTCTGGAAAGACATCCGCGAATCTATCGCCAAAGGGCGCAAGGTTTCGGCCGATTCAGTCAACGCATGGGCCAACTCTTTCTCGTTCACTTTTGACGCCTCTCAGATTATCGGGAAGAGAATTGCCGATGCTTCGGCATATCGCCATGAGTTTATCGACAAGCTCAAGGAGATGACCGATATCGACAAAGACGACGACCTGCGCCTCGTCACCCCCGCCCAATATATCACTTCGAAACCTCATAAGAGCCATAAGACCACAATTGCGGTTCTCTATGCCTCAGGCGACATAACCGAAAGCGGCAAAGACGGCATTGCCTCAGACCGTCTTGTTCCCGAGATTCTCGAACTGGCGGAAAACGACGACATCGACGGACTGATTCTGCGTGTGAATTCGGGCGGAGGCTCGGCATTTGCCAGCGAACAGATCTGGGAAGCTCTCGGAGAGTTCAAGGAAATGACAGGGAAACCGTTCTATGTCTCGATGAGCGACTATGCCGCCTCCGGAGGATACTACATATCATGCGGCGCCGATAAAATCTACGCCGAACCGGTGACCATCACCGGCTCAATCGGCATATTCGGTCTCATACCCAACATCAAGGGACTCGTCACCGACAAACTGGGCGTCACCACCTACCCGATTTCCACTAATCCGGCCGGCGCACAGCCCGACATTTTTGCTCCTATGACTGAAAGTCAGCGCGCAGGTATGCAGACCTATGTCGACCGCGGCTACGAACTTTTCGTCAAACGTGTCGCCGGCGGGCGTAAGAAGACTGTTGAACAGATCAAAGCCATCGCAGAAGGCCGTGTCTGGGACGGACGTGAAGCTCTCAGAATCGGACTCGTCGACAAACTCGGCGGACTCGACACTGCTTTAGCCGACATGGCCAGAGAGCTCGGTGTCGAAAGCTGGAGTGTCGAGCGCTATCCCAAGAACGAAGACGATGTTCTGACAGCACTGCTTATGATGAGCGACCGTATGGAACAGAGCGCACTCGAACGCAAGCTCGGCGATGTAGCTGAAATCTACCGCACGATTGAATCCATCAGGCAATATCAGGGCGTTCAGGCCCGTATGCAGCCTGTTGTAATCGAATAACGCCTACGGTATGCCCCGCAACAAATTTCTGTCGGTGCTGCTGCTTCTGCCGCTTTCAAAGCTTTACGGGCTTGGAGTGGCTTTACGCAACCAGCTCTTCGAGCGAAAGGTTCTGAAGCAGACAGAATTCGACATACCCATTGTTGTGGTTGGTAACATCGCAGTTGGCGGAACCGGCAAGACACCCCACGCCGAATATATCATTAACTCGCTCCGCGACCGGTATCATATCGGGCTGCTTTCACGCGGCTATCGCCGGTCGACAAAGGGATTCGTCATGGGCAGCGAACTGACAACTCCGGCCGACATCGGCGACGAGCCTTATCAGATAATGCGTAAATTCGGGTCGGACATCTCTGTGGCCGTCTGCGAAAAACGCGTTGAAGGCATAAACAGAATGCGCGAGATAGATCCGAAGATCGACCTCATAGTGCTCGACGATGCTTTTCAGCACCGCTATGTTAAACCTACCGTGGCGGTAGTACTGACAGAATATGCGCGCCCGGCTTTCTCCGACTCGCTTCTCCCCTACGGACGCCTTCGCGAACCCGTTTCGGCCCTGAACCGCGCCGACATTGTGGTCATAACAAAATGTCCTGAGAACATGAAGCCTATGGATGTCAGGATGTTCAAGGAAAATCTTAATCTGTTCCCGTACCAGAAGCTATATTTCTCGCGCTATCTCTACGGACATCTTGTCGCCGTTTTCCCCGACAAAGTGACATCGATACCTCGGCTGGAGCGCATGACGGGCGACGACACGATTCTCGTTGTCAGCGGGGTCGCCAATCCACGTCCGTTCGTGCGCCACATACGCCAATATCAGGCGCGCGTCAATATCCAGCGCTATCCCGATCACGCCACCTACGCAGCTGCCGACATGGAAGCCATACTTCGCAAATTCAGCACAATGAGCGGGAAGCGCAAACACATAATAACGACAGAAAAAGACGCTGTCAAGCTCGCTCATAATCCATATTTTCCGCATGAGCTCAAAGAGCATATCTTCTATCTGCCTGTCAGTGTTGACTTTTTGCCGAACCCGATCCACGGCACAAAGTCGCCCGAAGATTTCGACACTGTTCTGCGTCACAAGATAGAACATCCCGAAGCTCTCAAACAATAGCATCAACTGATTTGTTAATCTCTAAACCTGATACGCACCATGCTCGAAAAAATCAAAGAAACAGCGGCATATATCCGCTCTAAAGTCACCGATATACCTGAAATAGCCATTATTCTCGGAACCGGCCTCGGTTCTTTGGCCGACCACATGACCGACACAACAGTCGTGCCCTACTCCGAGATCCCCAATTTCCCGGTTTCAACAGTCCAGGGCCACAAAGGCAATCTCATATTCGGAACTCTCGGCAAAAAGCGCGTTATCGCAATGCAGGGCCGCTTCCACTACTACGAAGGCTACGATATGAAGACCGTCACCTTCCCCGTGCGCATTTTCCAGGCTCTCGGAGTTAAAATCCTTTTCGTCAGCAATGCTTCGGGCGGCATGAACAAGGAATTCAAAGTCGGCGATCTTATGGTCATCACCGACCACATCAACCTGTTCCCCGAGCACCCTCTCCGCGGACACAACTACGACGAACTCGGCACACGCTTCCCGCCGATGACCCATGCCTACGACTCGCGTCTCATCGGGATTGCCGACGAAATCGCCCGCGAAAAGGACATACGGCTGATGCACGGCGTATATGTCGGCGTGACAGGCCCGACCTTCGAGACTCCGTCGGAATACAACTACTACAGTATAATAGGCGGCGACGCCGTCGGCATGTCGACAGTTCCCGAGGTCATAGTAGCCAACCATGCCGGAATGAGAGTATTCGGCATTTCCGTCATCACCGATCTCGGCGGCAAATATGTCACTCAGGTGCCGACCCACGAAGAGGTTCAGCAGGCTGCTCTGATCGCACAGCCCAAATGCCTCGAGATAATGAAAGAGCTCGTCAACCGGGCTGAATAAAAACAGATTCTCAATTTATGGAGCAACCCAAGCTTACTGAAATATCGCAACTCGGAGAGTTCGGCCTTATTGACCGGCTCACCAAAGATCTGCCGCATCACAACCCCTCGACAGTTCGCAGTGTCGGCGACGACGCAGCCGTGCTTCGTTACCCGGGAGATGTCGACGAACTCGTGACGACCGACCTTCTCGTCGAAGGCATCCATTTCGACCTCACCTACATGCCGCTTAAACATCTCGGCTATAAAGCAGCCGTGGTGAATTTCAGCGACATATATGCCATGAACGGCCATCCGCGCCAGATCGTGGTATCGCTGGCAATATCATCGCGTTTCGCTGTAGAGCACCTCGAAGAGCTCTACGCCGGAATTCGTCTGGCGTGTGACATATACGGGGTTGATCTTGTCGGGGGGGATACAACTGCCTCACGATCAGGTCTTGTCATCTCGATAACCTGTATCGGAGAAGCCGCCCCCGACGCTGTTGTCACGCGCGACGGCGCTAAAGACACCGACCTCATCTGCGTCAGCGGGGATCTCGGATCGGCCTATATGGGGCTACAGCTTCTCGAGCGCGAGAAAGTCGCTTCGAAAGGCATCAAAGACTTCCAGCCCGAGTTCGGCGGCAAAGAATACCTTATCGAACGCCAGCTGAAGCCTGAGGCCAGGCGTGATATAGTCACCGCTCTTGCTGAAGCCGGTATCAAGCCTACGGCCATGATGGATATAAGCGACGGTCTATCGAGCGAATTGCTCCATATCTGCAAGCAGAGCGACACAGGCTGCCGCATCTACGAAGAACGTATTCCCATCGATTATCAGACCGCCATAATGGCCGAAGAACTCGGCATGAATCTCGTCACCGCAGCCCTTAACGGCGGCGAAGACTACGAACTGCTCTTCACCGTTCCGCTCTCACGCCATGAGGATGTCTCGAAAATCAAAGGCGTAAGTGTGATCGGACATATCTGCAAACCTGAAATGGGTTGCGCCATGGTCACGCGCGACGGCGGAGAGATTGAGCTTAAGGCTCAAGGGTGGAACCACTGGCAGAAGTAATGGACAACAATCAACAATTGCTCTCGGAGCTCTATAAAAGAGCCGTCGGGAGCGCTCCTGCGGCCGTAACACGTCTGATAGGATCAGGATCGGCGCGCGCATACTATCGCCTCGAAGGAGAACGCAGTCTGATCGGCACAATCGGCACTTCGGTAGCCGAGAACCGTGCCTTTCTTTATCTCGACAGCCACTTTGCCGAAGCCGGGCTGAATGTCCCCACTGTTGTCGCCGTAAGCGACGACGAGATGGCTTATCTGCAAACCGACCTCGGCGACACATCGCTTTTCAGGCTTTTGCAATTCAACGACCTGAAGCCCGACGAACGTACCCGCGGGCTGCTTCGCGAAACAATCGGACGATTGCCCGACATTCAGTATAAAGGGGCGCGTGGTCTGGATTTCAGTCACTGTTATCCTGTCGAGAGTTTCGACAGTCGCTCGGTTATGTGGGATCTGAACTACTTCAAATATTGCTTTCTGAAGATTTCAGGTATCGAGTTCGACGAAGCAGGACTTGAAGATGACTTTGAGCATCTTGCCGGGCTGCTTCTCGACGACTCTTACAGCGAACCGACATTCATGTATCGCGATTTCCAGTCGCGCAACGTCATGATAAAAGAGAATGCCCCATGGTTCATCGATTTCCAAGGCGGACGCCGGGGGCCTGCTCTTTACGATCTCGCCTCCTTCCTATGGCAGGCACGCGCAGGCTTCAGCCATGAGCTGAGGTCGGAACTTGCCGCGGTTTATCTTGAATCGGTTCAGCGATATCACCATTGGGATGCTGATGAGTTCAACTATAGACTCAGCCTGTTCGCATTGTTCAGAACCCTTCAGGTTTTAGGAGCTTACGGACTTCGCGGTCTCCACGAACAGAAACCTCATTTCATAGAAAGCATTTTCCCGGCATTGAATAACCTCAAGGGCCTCAGCATCGGGCTGGAACGGGATTTCCCGGCACTGTCAGCCGCTGCGGCGGAAATACTTGGATGTCCTCTTTTCAGCCAGCCGACAAAAATTGACGGGCTGACTGTCGAGGTCAACAGTTTCGGCTTCAGAGCCGGCGGAATTCCCCGCGATCTGACAGGCAACGGAGGCGGTTTCGTATTCGACTGCCGCGCTATCACAAATCCCGGCCGGATTCAGGAATACATGCCGTTGACCGGCCTCGACGAACCCGTGCGCCGTTTTCTCGAAGACGACGGCGAGATTATCGAATTCCTCACCCATGCGAAAGCGATGGTCGGCGAAAGTGTCAGACGTTATATCGAGCGAGGATTCACAAGCCTGAAAGTTTCGTTCGGATGCACCGGCGGACGCCATCGCAGTGTCTATTGCGCCCAGGCAATGGCTGAGTGGCTTAACGCAGAATTCGGTGTAACGGTCGACCTTTACCATCGCGAGAGAGGCATTCATAAACTCCTGACAGCCCGATGAGAGCAATGATTTTTGCGGCGGGGCTCGGGACACGTCTCCACCCGCTGACTCTTTCGCGACCTAAGGCGCTCGTTGAAATTGCCGGTAAAACGGCTCTTGAACGCGCTATTGAGGCCGTTATTGATGCCGGAGCCTGCGATATTGTCGTCAACGTGCACCATTTCGCGCCGATGGTTGCCGACTTCATAGCCTCGCGCCGCTGGAGCGTCCCCATCAGAATCAGCGACGAGTCAGAGCGCCTGCTCGACACCGGAGGAGGCCTGCTGAAGGCCCGGCCGCTGCTCGACAGCGCCGACGGCGAGCCCGTGCTGCTCCACAACGCCGACATCGTCACCGACATCCCTCTGGACCGCATGGAGCTCGGCGGAGCCGACGCCCTGCTGCTGACCTCCGAACGCAACTCCTCGCGACGCCTCACCTTCGACCGCGCCGGACGCCTCACCGGCTGGCGCAACCTCTTCACGGGCGAAACCAAAGGGAACCCCGCCCCGGCTGACCGTCAGCTCGCCTTCGGAGGCATCCACCTCATCTCCCCGACCCTGTTCGACGCCCTCGAAGAGTATGCCCCGGCGGGCGAGCCCTTCTCGCTGACACCGTTCTACATCGCCAACGCCCGGCGCCTCGAAATCCGCAGTTGGCAGCAACCCCACGGAACGCGCTGGCACGACATCGGCCGCCCCGAGAGCCTCGAAGCCGCCCGCGCCGAATTCGCCGAATGAGTGTTTCAGTGGTTCGGAGTTTCACCAGGGCAACCGCATCAAAATCAACCGAAAGAACCTCGGCTACCTGTAGCCGCGTGCCTTTGGCACGCTCCCAAAGCTCTATGAGTCAACGAGCTATCTATTGCCGGAGGCAATACACATTGTTATCCTGGGGCCTTTGAAGCGTGTCGACAATGTAACAGTTTGATAATTAACGCAGTAAGCGTAGGGACGCTCCATGGAGCGTCCCTACGCTTACTCAATTGATATACAGCGGATTGCGCACATTTATTAGCTTTCTGACAGCGGGACCTGGGCAACCCCTGATTTGCTATCTCGCCTATTTTTTTTATATTTGCAGGCAGAAATAGGTTATCCGAAATCCATGAGGCTGTTCATCGCAATTATCACATTGATTATCAGTGCGTCGGTTGCTGTAAGCGCTGAGGCTCAGATAACTGTGAACGGCATGGTCATCGACCGTGAAGCCAACGAGCCGCTGCCCGGTGCTTCGGTCATGGTGAAGGGACCTGACGGCAAAATCAAGAAGTTTACATCGTCGAAAGCCGACGGAGGTTTTGCAATAGAGCTGGCGTCGGTAGAAGGTTGTCGGCTGGAGGTTGCAATGATGAATTTTGCCAAGCAGTCAATTCCTCTTGACAGCGCCGCATTTCCTCTCACCGTCAGCATGGAGCCGGGAACAACCCTGCTCAAAGAGGTGACCGTCAAGGCCGACCGCATACGCCAGCAGGGCGACACCATCACCTACAACGTCGGCAGCTTCGCTCAGGCGCAAGACCGCACGATAGGCGACGTATTGAAGCGTATGCCGGGCATCGACGTCAGCAGCAGCGGCAAAATAAAGTATCAGGGGGAAGACATCAACAAGTTCTATATTGAGGGCACCGACCTTCTTGGCGGCAAATATGGCCTCGCCACAAACGGTATCAGCCACGACGATGTCGGCGCTGTTGAGGTGATGGAAAACCATCAGCCCGTGGAGGTCCTTTCGGGCATCGCCTTCTCCGACAAGGCTGCCATCAACCTCAAGCTGAAAAACAAGGCGAAAGCCGCATGGAGCATCCACGGCGATGCCGGAGGCGGATGGTCGTGGCAGCCTGAAGGGGCCGTGTGGGACGGCGAGCTGTTTGCAATGTGCGCCATGCCCGGATTTCAGAATATCACTACCTTCCGCACCAACAACATCGGCGAAGATCTGTCAGGGTCAAACACCGACTTCTTCGCCACGGGCCACGGCACGGGGCTGAGCCGGTATGTCGGTATCGGACTGCCCGATGTGGCCTCGCTCAGCAGCAGGCGCACCTGCCTGAACCGCTCGTTTCTCGTGTCGACCAACAACCTATGGAAATTCGGCCGAGGCGAATTCAAAGTCAATATCGACTACTCCTTCAACCGCCTTACCGCCAATGCTTCGAATATAACGACTTATTTTCTTGACGAGGGCAACCGCGTAGTCACCGAGAACCTCGACGGCACGGAGCATCAGCACTCGCTCAGCGGCAAATTCATCTACGAGCTGAACCGGAAAACATCATTCATAAACAACACCCTGCAGACCGACATCAACTGGGACGACATCAGCGTCACAACCACCGGCTCGATACCGAACAGCCAGTCGGCCCGTCTGCCCGACTACTACGTCAGCAACAGCTTCAAGATGATTCAGCGGTTCAAGGGGAAGCATCTCGTCACCTTCGAGAGCCGCAACGAATGGGAGTCGCTGCCTCAGACCCTCAATCTCAACCTGGACGGCAACGCCTGTCGCCAGCACATCGGCGACCATGCTTTCCATACCCATGAAAGCGTGGCGTATGCCTTCTCCATCAAAGGAATCACCATCAGCCTCGAGGGAGGTATCAAGGGCTACTGGCGGTCGATGACGTCAGAGGCCGACCTGCCGGACATCTCGGACCTGTCAGACTTCACTAACGTAGTTCATACAAACTCTTTCACGGTCTATGCTACTCCCAAGCTCGAATACTGGATGAAGCGCGTTAACTTCACGCTCAATCTCCCCGTCAGCTACGCCCACTATTCTTTCGACAAGGCTATCGCCAACCACGACGAAGCCTACTTCTCGCCGTCGCTGAGCTTCAACTGGAAGCCTAACAACCGCTTTTCGGGCACCGTCCACGGAGGCTTGGGCCGCTCACCGATGAACCTCAACCTGATTCATCCGGGGCTGATTATGACCGACTACCGTACCTTCGAATCAGGAACAGAGAACTTCTATAACCATTCCTCTCAGAACGTATCGGCAAACTTCAGCTATAAGCACTCGCGCCGCGGACTGTTCGCCAACGGCGCCGTTACCCACTCGTGGAGCCAACTGCCCTACACCCTGGCTCAGCAGCTCTATGGCGACTACATAGTCTACAGCTACTCCGACGCCAAAAGCAACAGCCGGATGCTATGGGCCACCGGCAGCTTCGGCAAGACCCTCGATTTCATGCGCGGAAGCTTCAACATCAACGGCTCATACAGCCGCAACCGGTCGAGCCTGCTGTCGCAGCAGGAGGCGGTTCAGTCGGTAGGCAACGGCTGGAGCGCAGGCGCCAAGATAGGCGGCTCTCCATGGTCGTGGTTCAGCTTCGACTACGCCATTAACTATTCCGAAAGCCGCCTGACAATCAACGGCGACGCCGCTCCGTGGCTCTCCTCGCTGGCCAACCGGCTGAACCTGACCTTCACACCTCTCACCAAATGGCAACTTCAGGTAGGCGGCGAGCACTACCGCAACGAGCTGACCGCAGGCTCATTCAAGAATATCGAAATGCTCGACGCCAAGCTGACATTCAAACCCTCGGGGCGCATCGAGCTGTCGGCATCGCTGACCAACATCCTCAATAAGAAACAATACAACTACACGACCTACTCGCAGCTGTCGTCGTTCGAATCTCAGCGCTCGCTCCGGGGCCGTCAGCTGCTGTTTTCAATAACTGTCAGAAAATAAATCATTACCCCTATGAAGAAGATACTCGCAATTCTCTGTGCCGCCATTACGGCTGCATCGGCAGCAACCGCCGCTGAGGCTCAAAAGTGTATGGTCAAAGTTGGATATCAGGAAAAGTATACCAACTGGTCTAATAATAAGATAGTCAACGACTTTGTGCTTCTGATAGGGAATGAGGAGTCGAGATACTTCAACCCCGTCACGCAGGTAGTCGACTCAATGCTCTCTACCCCGCAGGGAACCGCCGATTTCAACAATATGGTAGCAGCCGCCAATGCTGCCGGACAGCGTCCCACACTGCTTCCCAGAGACCGCACCTACATCATCAAATACCCTCAGAAAGGCGAGATGCTCTGCTATGAAGAGACTGCCGGAGAACTCGGGAACTACACCGAGCCTTTCAGCGAGCAATCGTGGAGCATATCCGACTCTACGAAGACCGTGCTCGGCTACGAATGTATAATGGCTGAGACTGACTATCACGGCCGACACTGGACAGCCTGGTTCACCCCCGAAATACCTATTAACAACGGACCGTGGAAATTCTGCGGACTGCCCGGGCTGATACTGGAAGCGACAGCCGACAACGGCGCCTACAACTTCATCGCAACCGGCCTCGAACAGACCGACGCCGAGATGCCCCGTAAAATCTACGGCCATGACCTGTCAGAGAAGATGGACCGCAAGAATATGCGTGAAATATGCTGGACGTTCTACACCACCTGCGCTGCTCAGATGAAGGCCCAATACGGGGTCACCATCAAAGAGGTGAAACTTCCCGATGGATTTGACCTCATCGAAACCGATTATAAATAGCCGCATCACTGTTTCAGGGTGAAACACTAAACACCCCCGACCTCCCGACGGCCCGAGTGGCCGGATCCCTGTCAAACAGGACTTCAGCTATTTGCCTGTATGACTCAGCGGGGCAACCGCATCAAAATCAACCGAAAGAACCTCGGCTACCTGTAGCCGCGTGCCTTTGGCACGCTCCCAAAGCTCTATGAGTCAACGAGCTATCTATTGCCGGAGGCAATACGCATTGTTATCCTGGGGCCTTTGAAGCGTGTCGGCAATGTAACAGTTTGATAATTAACGCAGTAAGCGTATGGACGCTCCATGGAGCGTCCGCGGTTCGGTAGGCGATGGTGAGGGATGACATTTTGACTCGGTAACGCGGACGCTCCATGGAGCGTCCCTACGTATTCTATGCTAAATTCCAAATATTTTTGGGATTTTTTTTATTTTATGCCGGAGAAAACTGTCTGTTCAACCTGTCACGATAAAACTTATATGAATTGGGGTCATATAATGTCTTTTTTCTAACCAATGCGACTA
>DBGBEM010000017.1:0-1146 GCA_048477235.1 Muribaculaceae bacterium
GCTATCGTCAGGTCGAACACTACGGTCAGGGCGAAGGTGACGATCATCACGCTTATGTCGCTCTTGGGATTGCGGAATATGGCAACGATAGTGCGCCAGCCGCTCATGTTGTAGGCCACGACGACGAGCACGGCCGCCAGACAGGCCATCGGAACATAGTTGATCAGCGGCATCATAAAGATGTAGATGAGAAGCAGCACTGCGGCATGGATAATGCCGGCAACAGGCGTGCGGCCGCCGTTGGTGATGTTCGTCATAGTGCGTGCAATGGCGCCGGTTACGGGAATACCGCCGACGAACGGCACTGCGATGTTGGCCAGTCCCTGGCCGATAAGCTCCGTGTTGGTCGACGTGCGTGAGCCGGTGACGCCGTCGGCCACCGTGGCGCTCAGCAGCGACTCTATGGCGCCGAGCACGGCTATAGTGAAGGCCGAAGGAAGCAGCAGGTTGATATTCGCCATTGTCAGCGCAAAACCGTGGACTTCGGGCAGGTCGGTCTTCATCGAGCCGAAGCGGTCGCCGATAGTCGTCACGCTCAGGTCAGGAAAGTATCCGCGGCAGACGGCTACGGCAGCTGTGACAACGATGATGGCCGTCAGTGCGCCCGGCACGCGCTTCGAGATTCTGGGCGTCACTATGATTATCGCCAGCGAGGCGAGCGCCACAGCGAGCGAGGCCGGGTCGATGCGGTCGAGATTTTGCAGATAGACGCCCCATTTTGAAAGAAACTCGCCCGGCAGATCGCGCAGCCCGAGTCCGAGGAAGTCGTTGACCTGAGTGGTCAGAATCGTCAGGGCAATGCCGGCGGTGAAGCCTACGACGATCGGGTAGGGGATGAACTTGATGACCGTGCCGAGCTTGAACAATCCCATCATAACCAATATCAGTCCGGCCATGAAAGTGGCGACGGCCAGACCCTCAAGGCCGAAACGCGCTATGATTCCATAGACAATGACGATAAACGCGCCTGTCGGCCCTCCGATCTGCACAGAATTGCCTCCGAACGCTGATACCATGAATCCGCCGATTATGGCGGTTATGAGTCCGACAGTCGGGCTCACGCCCGAAGCGATGCCGAAAGCGATAGCAAGCGGCAGTGCCACAATTCCCGTAACGATGCCGGCCACGAGATCGGCCTGAAATTTC
>DBGBEM010000018.1:0-1271 GCA_048477235.1 Muribaculaceae bacterium
TCGTGACCGAGTCGATGCCCTGATGCTTGTCGATGAGGGCGTCGGCCTTTGCCAGTCCCTTGGGATCGAGCTTGGCGCCGTACTGGCTGCGGAGCTGGGCCACTTTGGCGCGGCGCGGTTCGGCGCTGCGACTGTCACGGCCGATCTGGGAGACGATATTCTGGCGCATGCTCTCGTAGTCGGCAAGATCGCGATGTCCGAGACGTTCAACGATATGATAGCCGTAGCTGGTAGCGAACGGTTTGGTTATCTGACCGTCGGCGGCTCCGGCCACTGCATTCTCAAACTCAGGCACCATACGGCCCGAGCCGAACCAGCCGACATCGCCACCGCGACGCGCTGAACCGGGATCTTCGCTCTCCTTGGCGGCAACCTCGGCGAAATCGGCACCACCGGCAAGTACGTTGTAGATCGAATCGATCTGAGCTTTTTTGGCTGCTGCGGCAGCTTCGTCGAGGCCGCGGGTCAGTTTAAGGATATGGCGGGCGTGCCATTCGCCGGCGTCGGGACGGACGTCGTCAACGCGGATGATATGCCATCCGTAGGGGGCATCGTCGATAACCTCCGAAATCTGTCCGACCGGAGTATTGTAGGCGGCGTATTCAAACGGATAGGGAAAAGAGCCGGCCTTGACATATCCCATCGAGCCGCGGTTGCGCTGAGCCGAGCGGTCCGACGAATATTTCACGGCCATATCGCCGAAATCGGCGCCGTTGAGGATGGCGGTTCTGATACTGTCGAGGCGGGCGCGGTTAGCCATGCGCTCATCGGGAGTGCGGCCGACCGGTAGCATTATATGGCTTACCTTAACATTCTTTTTCATGCGCTCGTAGGCCTCACGGCTGAGCTTTTCGACAACGGTTGAATCGGTCAGGAAAGGCTTGGCCAGATCGTCGCAATATCCGTCGTATTCTTTCTTGAATGCGGCTGTGGTATCGATACCCGCAGCCTCGGCGTCGGCCACCTTCAGGCGGTAGTTGACGAACATGTCGACATATTCGTCGAGAGTCTGGGGCTCGGCCTGCTGCTGGTTGTTCTTATTATAAAGATAAGTGAACTCGCTGACCTTAACGGGCTTGCCGTTGACAGTCATAAGGGTCGGATCGTTCTTTTTGGCAGCTCCGGAGAGAATGGCGGCTGCAATCAGCGCTGCCGGAATCAGAATTTTTTTCATCGTCGTTTAGATGGTTTAAGTCGTAAGGGATGGGCATAGCTTGCCCACGGCTTTTTCAAGCCCCAAAATTACAAAAAAATAACGAAACTCCCCCGCC
>DBGBEM010000019.1:0-5234 GCA_048477235.1 Muribaculaceae bacterium
TATCGCAGCAGTAGTGCTTGCATCGACAACTATGGCAAGCGCACAGGGCACAATCGGCAATCCCAAAGATCCCAACGCCGAAGGCAAATATATCGTGGCCTACGATATCAAAAACAACAAATGGTGTGACGCCAATCCCGAAATCGACGAGACCTTCGTGTTCGCCATCGACTTCACCGGCACAGGACTCGAAGATGCCATGAAGACTCTTCCCGAACCCAACCGCATGAACATACTCGGCCGCTCGGGTGCTTTCGACATCTTCAACAATATGAACCTCAACGAGGCCGACGAAACCGCAGTAGCCAAGGCTGACGGACGTCTGTTCCCCATCGACCGCGAGAAGAACATCTACGGCGCTACGATGAACCTCTTCCAGCTCATCACAAGCCGCACCAACGACGCCGCTTTCGGCCCGAACGCCGACTACAGCGACTATGCAGTGCTCAAGCAGGGTCAGGACTTCGCTTTCGGCGATAATGTGTTCGCTTTCGGCTGGTCGGTTGACAATCCCGGCGCTGAATGGTGGGACGGTATCGGTGCTCCCGTGCAGGACGTTCTGATGTGGAACATGGCTCCTTACACCGGAACCAAGACAGGTCGCGAATTCACATACGGTGAACTCCACGGAAATGATACCGAGTGCGCTCTTCCCGGTCTTGATAACGGTGCTTTCCTCTCCATGGTAAAAGACTGGGCCGGCTACGGAACACCCGCCGATTTTGACGCCGCTACCGCCGGAATCAACAACGTTTCGATCGACGGCACCGCCGACATCGCCGCCACCGAATATTACGACCTCATGGGCCGTCGCGTCAATGGCGAAATCGAGAACGGCGTGACAATCCGCCGCGTTGTCCTCAGCAACGGTCAGGCTGTTGTCAGCAAGATCGCCCGCTAACCCCGAACGACATTTTAACCTAAAGAACTAACGGGGCGGGGGAGAGCGGCCAACTACCGCCGTCCCCCGCCTTCTTTCGCCAATCATCTCATCACCAATGAATTTACACAGAACAATTATCACCGTAGCCTCGGCGACTCTGATCTCTATGGCGGCCAACGCCGAAGACGCCTCGCTGAAGGGCACCGTCACCGACGCCCAGGGGGAGCCCCTGATCGGCGCAATGGTGCACGTCGAAGGCACCTCGATAGCTGCGGCTACCGACATCGACGGTAACTTCTCGCTGACAGCCCCTGTCGGCAAAACCCTCAAAGTATCATACGTCGGATTTGATCCCGTCAGTGTTAAAGTGACAGCCGGAAGAACCGATTACCGGCTTGTGATGAATCCCGATGCCTCTACGGCTCTCGATGAAATCGTGGTGGTGGGCTACGGCACTCAGAAGAAAAGCGAGGTCACCGGCTCTATTTCCCACGTGAAATCCGACGCCATCAAGGATTTCTCAGTCAATTCCGTGGCCGACGCTCTGGGCGGTATGTCGGCCGGTGTGGCTGTGACGAAGTCGACAGGTTCGCCCGGCGAGACTCCCGACATCATTATCCGCGGCGCCGCCTCGGTCAACGGAATGTCGCCGCTCTTCATTGTCGACGGTGTGAAACAGTCGACAGGCTTCGATTTCAATATGCGCGACGTCGAGAGCATCGAGATTCTCAAGGATGCAGGCTCATGCGCAATCTACGGCGCTGAGGCCGCCGGCGGCGTAATTCTTGTCACGACAAAGCGCGGTAAAGCCGGACAGGCCAGTCTGAACCTGACGGCCCGCTACGGTATCCGCAAGATAACCAAACCGGTGAAGCTTCTCAACCGCGACGAGTTCATCGCCGCCAAGCTGCTCACGGGTGTCGACATTCTCGGTTCGGAAGGAGTTGAGAGCGCTTCTGAGCTGCCCGATGTCGACTGGATGGATGTAATGTATGACACCGGCCACGAGCAGGAATACAATCTGTCGCTCACCGGTGGAACCGAACGCCTCCGCTATTTCCTTTCGGGAGGCTTCTACAATGAGAAAGGAACATACGTCGATTCGTCGGTCGACCGTTTCTCGCTGCGCACAAACGTCGACTATGAAATCTCGAAGATATTCTCGGTCGGAAGCTCGATCTACGGTTCTGTAGTCAAGAACAACCCGACGAAAATCTATTCTGTCTACACCAACTCGATTCCGTTCCGCACAGTTCCCACGATGGAACCTGTCGACGAAGATGGCAACTTCTCCCAGACCCCATTCTATCTCAACGGCCCGAACCTCTACGGCAATGAGCTGACCTATCACTACAAGGGCCACAACTACGGACTTAACGCACTGCTTTATCTTAACGTCAACATAATGCCCTGGCTGACACTGCGTGTCAACGGCGCCGGCAAGTTCACCTCGTTCAACTCACGGGTGTTCTCCGAAGAATATGATTTCCGCGCCGTTCAGGAAGACGCCTATTTCGAATCGTCGGCCGGAACATCGCAGGAACTTACCTACAATGCCACTCTGACATTCGACCGCACCTTCGCCCGGAAATGGGGCGTCAAGGCCATGATCGGAACCGAGGCCACGGCAGCCCAGTCTTACAGCAACTATATCCGCGCCATCGACTTCCCCGTCGATCAGGTCGGCTCGGTCAACCTCTCGTCGAATACGGCCAAAGAGGCTTCCGATTCTCCCTATAAAGGACGCGCGCTCAGCTTCTTCGGCCGCGTTAACCTCAGCTACGACAACCGCTACTATCTGACCGCCAATATCCGCCGCGACGGTTCGGACCGCTTCAGCAAGAATCACCGCTGGGGCACCTTCCCCTCGGTCAACGTCATGTGGCGCATCGGACAGGAGAGCTTCCTGCGCGACAAACTGCCCTGGCTGACCGACGCCAAGCTGCGCGGAAGCTACGGTATACTCGGTAACGACGGCATAGCCCAGTTCCTCTATACCCGCGCTTATGTCGGCGACCAGATTATCTATAACTACGGCGGCACGGCCGAAGTTTCGGGCTGGGCCAACTACAAAGTCCCCAACGCTGACATCAAGTGGGAGGAAGTCCATCAGGGCGACTTCGGCATCGACCTCAGCCTCTTCAACAACCGCCTGACTTTCAGCTATGACTACTACAACCGTCAGACCCACGACATGCTCTACTGGAAGGTAGTGCCCTATGCTTCGGGTATCAACTACTATCACGAAGGAGCAACCAACACAATGCCCATCAACATAGGCCGCGTGTCGAACATAGGCCATGAGATAGCCATCAACTGGACCCAGCGTCTCAACGACTTCAACTACAGCGTGGGCTTCAACGCCTCGTTCAACTCCAACAAGGTCAAACAGATCGGCGAAGAGGGCGCTGCCCCGCTGGTTTCGCCCGACGGCATCAACCGCACTGAAAACGGCCGCTCGATGTCGGAACTCTACGGCTACAGCGCCATAGGCATCTTCCAGAGTCAGGAGCAGGTCGACGAATACAACGCACGCGCCCAGGCAGCCGGCCGCCCCTATTACTGGCAGCAGAACACCGGCGTCGGCGACCTCATCTTCGACGACCACGGCCAGGGCTATGTCGACGAGAACTGTAAGGAATATATCGGCAACCCGTGGCCGAAGATGACCTACGGTATCAATCTCGCCGCCCAGTGGCGCGGATTCGACCTCTCGGCCGTGTTTCAGGGCGCCGCAGGCTTCCAGATATACAACGCCGTGAAAGCCTACACCCAGACATTCGCCACCGACGGCAACACAACGATGGATATCTACAACTGCTCGTTCTTCGGCGACAACGGCCTGACCGACCAGCCGCGCTGCGGAATGATCAGCGACTCAGGCGCATGGGTCGGCGATCCTTCGAAAAACTATTCGACAATCAACTCTTTCTGGGTTGAAGACGGCGACTATCTGAAGTGTAAGAACCTTGTGTTCGGCTACACTCTTCCCGAGAACATAACCCGCAAGGCGTATATCCAGAAACTGCGCGTCTATTTCTCGGCCTCGAACCTCTTTACCATCACCAAATATTCAGGAATAGACCCCGAAATCGGCGGAACATCGACCCAGACCTCGAATCTCGCCGGCACGTCGATGACCGCACGCGGTGTCGATACCTACAACCGCTATATCCCCTCGCGTCTGTTCTCGTTCGGTCTCGACCTCACCTTCTAACGACATCTACAAATCATGAAAAAGACTTTCAGATATATGGCTCTGGCAGCAATGGCTGCTGCCACGATAGGACTGACCGGCTGCTCCGACTATCTTGATGTCGACGACGAGTCGTCGGTGTCCGACGCCAACTTCCCGACTAATATCGACCATGTCCAGCTGCTGCTCAACTCGGCATACGCCGGCAGCCACGGTCTGGGCCTCTACGCCCACATCTATTTCCCCGAGATAATGTATCTTCTCGACCATTCCCACGACACTTTCGGCAACTACGACGGACGCTCGCAGTTCCTCAACTGGAACGCGCAGACCTCCAACGAAAAGCTCGAGAAGCTTTATGCCGACGTGATGTGCTGGATTCAGTATGCCAACGCCGCCAACGATGCCTGCGACGCCTATCGTCCGCAGGCCGCCCAGAACGAGCTCTCGCAGCTCGACTACATGAAGGGACAGGCTCTGTTCAACCGTGCCCTTGCCTACTGGCACGCTCAGGTTTTCTTTGAGATAGAGTCGAAAGAGGATGGTCTCGGCTTCCCGATAATCCGCACCGTTCCCTCTACCATCGACGAAATGATGCCGCAGCGCGCCACTGTCGCCGAGACCTGGGACTTTGTCATCGAGACTCTCCTTGAGGCCTCTGACCTGCTCAAAGGCAACAACAGCGACAAGACCCGCGCCACCTACTGGGCCGCCCGCGGACTGCTGGCAAAGGTATATATGCAGGCTCGCCGTCCGGCCGAGGCAATCCCCGTGCTCGAAGAGATATTCGCCGAATCTGGCGCCACTCTGCTTGACTTCGACACCTATTCGAAGAGCTTCTTCGCCGACGAAGCCCACGAGTTCAACGCCGAGACTCTCTATGAGATCGACATGACCCGCAACAAGAAGCAGGAAGGCCCGTGGGCCGGATTCACTACAGGCTCGGGAATGCCGATGGTTATGGCTCCCTGGCTCGTCGACCTCAGCAAATGGTCGAGCTTCGTCAACAAGCAGGGTAAATGGGTCGGCCCGACCGAAGCCGGCAAGGAAGCCTCCACGCAGACCAACGGCGGCTGGGGCAACAACTATGTCAACGATTTCTCGGTGCGCCGTTTCGGATGGCCTCTCGGTCCTCAGGCACGTGAGCGCAACGCC
>DBGBEM010000020.1:0-9084 GCA_048477235.1 Muribaculaceae bacterium
TAAACACGGTCGATGTCGCAAAGAACAATGTCGCCCACACTTCGATATGACACAGACGGCGAAGACGCATCGGCATCTTCCTTATGGCCGGAAGCGACGCGGCCCGGCCGACAAGCTGAAGCAGCACTCCGGCGCTGAAAAAGTATCTCGCATTATGGTGGAACAGCGGCAGAGTCATTCCGACAAGTATACAGAGCAGTCCGATACTGAGCAGCCAGTCGGCCCACTCGGGAACACGGGGAAGCTGAGCCGGGGTTCCGGCCTGTTTGTTTTTGTCACTCATCACTCTTCAAATATATAGACGTCTTCACCGGCGCGCTGCATGTGATATTGCTCGCGCACAATCTTTTCCATAGTCTCGGGGTCGGTCGAAAGCCGGTCGTTCAGGCTCTGATAATACAGCAGAGTGTCCTGATTCTCCTTGATCTCGGCTGTCAGGCGCTCGATCTCTTTTTCATGCTCATATATCCGCATGACCGAGTTGTCGTTGAAGAAAAGTATAAAAGCGACAACTCCCACGGCAAGCAGCAACGTGGGCGACAGATAGCGCTTACACCAAGCTATGGTTGACTTGAAACTCATTATTGTGACGTCTGTTTATATAATGAACGGCAAATTTAGCGATTTTTTACGACACCGACGCAAAATTTCTCCCGCCGCCGCGATTTTCGCCCGCTTCGCCCTCCTTTCCGCAATAAAGCCGATTGCCCAACCTCGCTTAATTTCGGCTATATACAAACTTTATGGCCTGAATTAAGGTGCCGACAACTTCGGTCGAAAGCAAGCAATAGAAATACTGCTGTGAAAGAACGGTTGTTGCGCTTAGTAAAGTAATCCGAACAACCATAAAGGAATCTTGTTGCCGAAGCCGAATTCGATATCATCGGCCACCACAAAGCTGTCGGGAATGTCGCGAATCTGTGAAAAACCTTTCCCCTTGCCTCCTACTTCGAACAGGTAGCGGTTGTCAACGATAAAGTCGCCATCCTTCGGAAACCCGACACGATGAGAAACGCTGAGGAATGACGCAAACGTACACTCTCTTTGAGCTCCTATCATGGGAGAGCCGAGAGCGCACATAAGGGTCGAGTTATTAAGCAGAATTTTCTGGGGCTTTGTCAGGCTCTTGGGGCTGTTTACAGTAGTGAAAAACTGTCGGATGATTCCGGCACGGTCAAGAAGATCAAACAGCTTCAGCAATTGACTGCGGTTGGTTCCCATCAGACCTGCGAGGGTCGACATATTAGGCAGATACGGCTGAGATCCTGCGATTATTCCAATAAGCCGCTTGGCCTTTATCAGCGTTTCATAGTCAATCCTGTTCTCAACCGCCGGAATGTCGGAGTCAATGACTGTGGAGACAGTCTGATTCAGACGGCTGTAATAGTCATCGGTTCCCATTGATTTGTAGAAAGGATAATATCCTTTGGCCAGATAGGTGCGGAAATACGACAGAATATTGATTCCGGCTGATACAGTCGGGGCAATTGTTTCATGAGAGTAGAGAATATCGTTTAGAGAAAGCTTGTTGACAGCTTCAACACCTTCAAACATCAGAAATTCTCTGAACGACAAGCCGGGAAGATTGTATATTGAAGCTCGGCGCGACAGGTCGCCTATCGAATGGTCTATCACGAGCAGCGATGAGCTTGTGAAGACAATGTGTAATTCGGGATATGAATCATAGAGATTCTTTATTTGCCGTTCCCACCCCGGCATTCGATGAACCTCATCGATATATAGATATTTCACACCCTCATGTATGAGATTTTCCGCCAGGTCTATCAGGCTGTGCTCGGCAAACCAAAGGTTGTCGAGTGACGCGTAGAAGGATTCTTCTCCTGAAGGATCGGTTTCTTTAATTCGCTGGAGCATGAGGGTTGTCTTGCCGACACCACGCTGTCCCTTGATGCCGATCAATGGCTGTGTCCAGTCGATATTGTTGTATATGAACCGATGAATGTCGGTTCCGACTTTTGATAGAAGTTTCTTATAAATATTCTTCAGGATGTCCATGGCGCGTAGATTTTTTGCAAAGATAGTAAAATTGTTCCGTCGAAGGAACAATTTCTCAAATTAGACCATCGAAGGTACAATTTGATCGATTGTTCCTTCGGAGGTACAATCGAGAACCGACTGCTATTCAATCGCTATGGCTGTTTACTGATGGTGATAGGGCTCTCCGCGCAAAATGGTCATGGCGCGGTAGACCTGCTCGGTGAAGAAAAGACGCACCATCTCGTGGGTGAATGTCATCTGCGACAGACCGAGAAGACGGTCGGCCCGTGAATAGACCTCCTGACTGAATCCGTATGGACCGCCTATGATGAAAACGAGCCGCTTGATTCCGGCATTCATCCTTCCTTCGAGAAAACGGGCGAACTCAACCGAGCTCATCTCGCGGCCACGCTCGTCGAGCAGCACAACAGTGTCGGCCGCAGTCAGACGCTTAAGAATAGCATCCCCTTCGGCCCGCTTCTGGCTCTCGGAGTCGCGGCAGCCACGCACGTCGGGTAGCTCAACAAGCTCGAAACCAATGTAATGGCCGATTCGCCGGAGATACCCGTCGATGAGGCGCGAAATCTCAGGCGTAGAGGTTTTGCCTACGGCAATGACGGTTATTTTCATTTATTTCAGCGGAATTTGTTAACTTTGTGCAAAATTATAAAATCTCATCAGAAGTCATAGCAATGAAAACTAAAGAAGAGCTTATCGACGCCCTCATCGATCTGGCTTTCGCCGAAGACATCGGCGACGGCGACCACACTACCCTATCGACGATTCCCGCCGACGCCATGGGGCGTCAGCATCTTCTGGTCAAAGAGGAAGGCATTCTTGCCGGCGTCGATATTGCCCGACGAGTTTTCGAGCGCTACGATCCGAGCCTTAAGATGACGGTGATGATCGGCGACGGCTCCCGCGTTAAGCCCGGCGACATCGCGTTTGTTGTCGAAGGGCCCGTCAGGTCGCTGCTCGTCACAGAGCGCACGATGCTCAATATCATGCAGCGCATGAGCGGAATCGCGACAATGACAGACCGCTATCAGGAGCGTCTGAAAGGGCTTAAAGCCAAAGTGCTCGACACCCGCAAGACTACGCCCGGAATGCGCATCCTCGAGAAGGAAGCTGTCAGAATCGGCGGGGGCGCAAACCACCGCATAGGTCTTTTCGACATGATTCTTATCAAAGACAACCATGTCGATTTTGCCGGCGGAATCCCGAATGCCGTCAGCCGTGCGCGCGCCTATCTCAAGGAAAAGGGAAAAGACCTCAAGATCGAGGTCGAAGTGCGCAATACCGACGAAATCCGTCAGGCTCTCGATGCCAGGGTTGACCGAATTATGCTCGACAACTTCACTCCTGAACGCACTGCCGAGGCAGTGGCGCTCATCGGGGGAGCCGCCGAAATAGAATCGAGCGGAGGAATAACCCTCGACACTCTGCGCGCCTACGGCGAGGCCGGCGTCGACTTCATTTCGGTCGGTGCGCTGACCCATTCGGTAAAGGGGCTCGACATGAGTTTCAAGGCCTGCTGAACTCACAGCCCGTAGAACGGTTATAGTTAATAACAGTATAATCTTTTTAACTTACACGATATGGCTTTTATTAAAGAGTTCAAAGAGTTTGCCATGAAGGGCAACGTTGTCGACATGGCTGTCGGCGTTATCATAGGCGCTGCGTTCGGAAAAATCGTATCCTCGCTTGTCGACGATATAATCATGCCTCTGGTCGGCGTTGCCACAGGCGGCATCAATTTCACTGACTACAAGTGGGTCATAAAGGACGCCGTCATGAAAGGCTCCGAGGTTCTCGAGCCTGAGGTGACCCTCAACTGGGGAGCATGGATTCAGACTATCGTCAACTTCCTGATCGTTGCCTTCTGCATATTCGTCATGATCAAGTTCATGAACCAGCTGCGCAAGAAGAAAGATGAAGAGCCGGCTCCCGCTCCCGCCGAGCCTTCTAACGAAGAGAAGCTTCTGACTCAGATCCGCGACCTGCTCGAAGATCAGGCAAAATCGAAAAAATAATTACCGACTGTCGGCATGACGAAGAAAGTCACCCCCAAGAAAGCCCTCGGCCAGCATTTTCTGACCGACCTCGGCATTGCGCGCCGCATTGCCGACACTCTCGCGCCTTTCAAGGGCCTTCCGGCCGTTGAAGTGGGGCCCGGGATGGGGGTTCTGACACAGTTTCTGCTGGCCGACGGCATAAATCTTAAAGTTGTCGAGCTCGATTCAGAGAGCGTAGAATGGCTAAACAGCCACTACCCCGCTCTCGAAGGGCGCATTATCGAGGGTGATTTTCTGCGCCTCGACCTCGCCTCGCTCTTTCCCGGAGCATCGAAAATCAGCGTTATCGGCAACTACCCCTACAATATATCCTCGCAGATTTTTTTTCACGTCCTCGACTACCGCGACCTCGTTGAATGTTGCTCGGGAATGCTTCAGCGCGAAGTCGCCGAACGCCTCGCCGCAAAGCCGGGCACGAAAGCCCGCGGCATTCTCAGCGTGCTGCTTCAGGCCTGGTACGACGTCGAGTATCTCTTCACCGTCGACGAAACCGTGTTCAATCCTCCCCCGAAGGTGAAAAGCGGTGTCATCAGAATGACGCGGCGCCCGGGCGTCGACAGTCTCGGATGCGACGAGCAGCTTTTCAAGTCGGTCGTCAAGACTTCTTTCGGCCAACGCCGGAAAACGCTGCGCAACTCTCTGAAACCGCTCGCAGGGCCCGCAGGGCTTCCTCCGGCGGCCGAGCCCATGCTCGGGTTGCGGCCTGAGCAGCTCAGTGTTGACCAGTTCATAGAGTTGACAAACATTATAGCCGACAGCCGACGATGAAAAAATTTACCGAAGAATATCTCGACGAAATCCGAAAAATAATCGAGCAGGGCGACACTGCTGCCGCCGCATCGGCTCTGGCCGAGCTCCATCCGGCCGACATCGCCGACCTCTATGAAGACCTTGATCTGAAACAGGCCGAATTCCTGTTCAAGCTTCTCGACGAAGACACGGCCGCCGACGTGCTCATGGAGCTCGACGAAGACGACCGAAAGAAGCTTCTCGCAGGAATGGACGCCGAAGAGGTGGCCCGCCGCATCGACCACCTCGACACCGACGACGCTGTCGACGTCATCCAGGAACTCGACGAGGACGAGCGCGACAAGATTCTCAGCCACATCGACGATGTCGAGCAGGCAGGCGACATCATCGACCTGCTGAAATACGACGAAGACACCGCCGGCGGTCTGATGGGCACCGAGATGATCGTTGTCAACGAGAACTGGTCGATGCCCGAATGTATCCGTCAGATGCGTCTTCAGGCCGAAGACATGGACGAGATCTACTATGTCTATGTTGTCGACGACGACGACCGCCTGCGCGGAGTGCTGCCGCTGAAAAAGCTCATCACCCACCCCTCGGTCTCGAAAATCAAACACGTCATGGAGCCCGACCCTATTTCGGTCAAGGCCGATACGCCGATCGACGAGGTGACGATCGACTTCGAGAAATACGACCTCGTGGCGATGCCGGTCGTCGACTCGATCGGGCGCCTTGTAGGCCGTATCACTGTCGACGACGTCATGGATCAGGCCCGCGAAGACCTCGAGCGCGACTATCAGCTCGCCAGCGGTCTGTCGAGCGATGTCGAGACCAACGACAACCTGTTCTCCCAGACAAAAGCGCGCCTGCCATGGCTCCTGATAGGAATGGTCGGCGGACTCTGCAACTCTGTTATCCTCGGCCGATTCGAAGGGGGTATCGCACTCGACCCCATGCTCGCGCTTTTCATCCCTCTGATAGGCGGTACGGGCGGAAACGTCGGCACCCAGTCGTCGGCCATAGTCGTTCAGGGCCTCGCAAACGGCTCTATGGCACTGCGCAATTCCGCCGGGCAGCTTCTGAAAGAACTTGGCATAGGACTTCTGAACGGTTGCATAATCTCTCTGCTGGTTTTCGGCTACAATTTCCTGAGGTTCGGGATGGGGCACTACGCCACGTCGCTTGCCGTCTCGCTGTCGCTTTTCGCCGTTGTCATCTTCGCTTCGGTTTTCGGCACATTCGTGCCCCTGACTCTCGAACGGTTCAAGATCGACCCGGCCCTCGCCACCGGCCCCTTCATATCGATCACCAACGACATTGTCGGCATGCTGATCTATATGTCGATTTCAACCTGGCTGCTCATGTCTTTCGTCTGACAGTCCAGTCTGCGCCGGGGCAATAATCGGCGCCAACCCGACGTTTAAAATAATGATGAAACGCGTCCGGCAATTTTTTCTGATGCTCCTGCCGCTGCTTGCCCTCGCAGCTCTGGCGGGTCTTTCGGCGTGCTCTCCGCGCAAGAACACAGCAGCCTCGCGCAACTATCAGGCTTTCATAACCCGCTATAATATCTATTATAACGGCGACGAGCACTATAAAGAGACTCTCCGCGAGATGGAGAAAACCTACGAAGACGACTATTCGCAGCGTCTTTTCATGCACCCCGTCGAGGCGAAGGCAAAGCCGAAATCGCCCCAGCCGAGCGGCAACTTCGACCGCTCTATCGAGAAAGCCCAGAAAGCCATTCAGCTCCGCTCGATAAAGAAGCGTCCGAAAAAAAAGTCGGGACGGCAGACTGCCGAGCAGAAGGCGTGGCTGAAACGCAGCGAATACAACCCCTTTCTCCACAATGTCTGGATGATGATGGCCCGCAGCCAGTACTACAACGGCGATTTCGCCGGAGCTGCCGCAACCTTCCACTATATCGCAAAGAACTTCACATGGCTGCCGAAGACCGTCGACGAGGCCCGTCTCTGGCAGGCGCGCTGTTACTGCGCCCTCGACTGGCTGTTCGAAGCCGAAGACATCCTTCGCAAGTTCAAGCCCGAAGAGCTGACCGACAAGACTCTGCTCGGCCTCTACAGATTCGCCCGCGCCGACTATCTCATACGCTCACGTGAAAACGCCGAGGCGATAAAAGAGCTGACCGAAGCAATCCGGTTAGCCAAGGGCTCGTCGCAGAAAACGCGCCTGACGTTCCTGCTCGGACAGCTCTACGCTCTCGAAGGACGAAAGAAAGAGGCATACGACGCTTTCAAGCGTGCCGGAAGCTCGTCGGCCGCGTCGTACCGCACGAAATTCAACGCCCGCATAAAGCAAAGCGAAGTCTATGAAGGAGCCGACATTAATCCCGAAGTCAAGGCTCTGCGGCGCATGACGCGATACGACCGCAACAAAGACTATCTCGACCAGATCTACTATGCCATCGGAAACCTATATCTCTCGCGCGGCGACACTCTCAACGCCATCGAGAACTATAAGCTCGCCGCCGAAAAGTCGACGCGCTCAGGCATTGACAAGGCTCTGAGCCAACTGACGCTCGGACGCCTCTATTTCGAGCGCGGAAATTATGCCGACGCACAGCCCTGCTATTCCGAGGCAGTGCCCCAGCTCCCCGAAGATTATCCCGACTACAAGCTCATCAAAAAGCGCAGTGACGTGCTCGACGAGCTCGCCGTCTATTCCCAGAACGTGACGCTTCAGGACTCGCTGCTGCGGCTGGCAGCAATGACGCCTGAAGAGCAGATGAAGGTCATCGATAAAATCATCGACGACCTCAAGAAGAAAGAAAAGGAGGAAGCCGAGGCTGCCAAGCGCGAGGAATATCTCGCCCAGGCCGAAGCCATGGGCTCGAACCTCAAGGACAACGGAGCACGCCCGTCGACGTTCACGATGAACAACGACGACTCGTGGTATTTCTACAATACATCGGCCCGCAACGCCGGCAAGACAGAGTTCCAGCGCCGCTGGGGCTCGCGTAAGCTCGAAGACAACTGGCGCCGCCGCAACAAGGCATCTTTCGACACCGCTGACTTCGACGCCGACGCCGACAATGACAGCATTGACACCGACAATCCCGACGCCCCCGATTTGGCTGCCGAAGAAGAGACCGACTCGGCCAAAACCGCACGTGAACACGCCGCCGACCCCCATTTCCCCGAATATTACCTCGCCCAGATTCCTTCGACCGACGAAGAGAAGCAGACTGCTAACGACGTAATCCAGGAAGGGCTCTACAATATGGGCGTAATTCTGAAAAACAACCTCGGCGACTTCCCGGCAGCAGCTTCGGAGTTCGAAAAGCTTCTCGAACGCTATCCCGACAACATCTACCGCCTCGACGCCTACTATAATCTCTACCTCATGTGGATGCAGGCCGGCAACACCGCCGAAGCCGAGAAATGGCGCCGGAAAATTCTGTCGGATTTCCCCGACTCTAAATACGGTCTCGCCATGGCTGACCCGAACTATCTTAAGAATCTGCGCGAGATGGATGCACGTCAGGAAGAGCTCTACGCCCGCGCCTACGACGATTACCTCGAAAACCGCAACGACCGGGTTCACCAGGCATATAATGACATGATGCGCGACTACCCCCTGAGCAAACTCATGCCAAAGTTCATGTTCCTCCACGCGCTGGCCTACGTCACCGAAAACAAGCCCGAAGAGTTCAACCAGACGCTGCGCGAAATGCTTGAGCGCTACCCCCAGACCGATGCTACGCCGATGGCCTCAGCCTACCTCGCCGGAATGGCCAAAGGACGCAAAATCAACAGCGGCCTCACCAACACACGCGGCATGATATGGGACACACGCCTCATCGCCGCCGGCCAGAGCGCCGACTCTACGGCAACGGAAGGCCCCGTTGAATTCACACGCGACCCCGAAGCACCCCAGACCCTTCTGTTCCTCTTCAACAACCGCGACATACAGGCCAACGCCTTCATCTACGACATAGCGCGCCATAACTTCACAACCTATGCCGTGCGTGATTTCGACATCGAGCCCATGAACTTCGATCAGCTCGGAATCATCGCCGTCAAAGGGTTCAGGAACGAGGCCGAAGTCAACGCCTATCGCCAGCGCCTTACCGCCGACAAGAACTTCATAATGCCCCCGGGCGTTAGACCGGTAGTGATCTCCGATTCAAACTTCGAGCTCATGCTGAAACGCGGCGCATCATTCGACGAATATTTCAAATTCATAGGCGAGAAAGAGCTCAGCGACCTCCACGAGACAATTCTCCCGCCCGACGAATATC
>DBGBEM010000021.1:0-1582 GCA_048477235.1 Muribaculaceae bacterium
ACCTAACGTTCTGATAAATAGACATAAAAATAGCAATCCGGGATCGGAAAACTATTTTGAAATGTCTGAATAATTCAGATGGCGAAGAGGTTGCGGAGCAACCACCAGCCGGCGAGGGCGCCGGCGACAGTGAGGGCGGCCGTGCGCGACAGCAGCCGGTGGCGAAGACCCGCGAAGCGGCGCGGCGCAAGCTCGACTGCGCCGTAGAGCAACGCGAGCAGGAGAAACGGAATCAGGGCGCCGTTATAGCGAAGAGCCTCGCCGGGGTTGCCTGAAAATAGGGCGTGGAGGGCGCGCTGGGTGCCACAGCCGGGACAGCTCAGCCCTGTCATCATCTTGAACGGGCAGCGCGGATAGAGGCCGCTCGACGGCTCGACAAACATATACAAAGCGATCAGCGCGACAGCAGTTGCCGCGCCGGCCGCTATGATAATGCGTCGACGGCTCAAATATTCTGTAGGAACGCTGTTCCTAAAAACAGGAAGAAATAGAGAATCGAGCCGATAACCGAAACGCAGGCACTGGCTATGATCCAACCGAGAGCGGTCTTGCTGGCTTTCTGGGCTCCGGCATAGTCGCCCATGTTGTAGCAGCTCGACACCTTCGACGAATAGACGATGGCGATGATACCGCCGACAATGCAGCACAGAATCGTGACTATAATGCTCAGAGCCATGTAGGTGTTGGGCATCGGGGGCATCGGATCGCTCTGGCGATAGCTTCCGGGAGCGTACTGGGGCTGGTTATATTGCATCTGAGGCTGATTATAGGGCTGATAGCCCTGGTTGGGCTGTTGTTGATATTGCTGCCCCTGATAGGGCTGCTGATACTGCGGCTGGCTGCGGGTGCCGTTGTTGATTATTTCGGCAAGCTCGGGCACTGTTGCAGCGGGAGCCCAGTCGGTCATTGACTCGCACCATACGGGCGTGTTGGCATTGACAGGGAGCGATTTGATTTCACTTATCTCAAGCGGGCCGAGCTGGACACCGTTGAGCATTATCCAATATTTCATAGTCTTTGCACTGTTGTTGAAGGTATAGAATCAGAAGTATTTCACCTGCTCTCCGACAATGTCGCTCAGAAGAGCGTTGGCCAGACGGCTTGCGCCGATACGGAACAGCTCGTTGCTGTCGGCCCATTTCTCGCCGAGCACGGTCTTGACGATGGTGTAGTATTTCAGAACCTCTTCGGTGGTAGAGATTCCGCCGGCAGCCTTGAAGCCTACGGCGCGGCCGGTCTTCTCGTAGTATTCGCGGATACACTGACACATGACGTAGCAGGCATCGAGCGATGCGCCCGGATATTCCTTTCCGGTCGATGTCTTCAGGAAGTCGGCACCGCTATAGAGGGCCAGAATCGAGGCATCGCGTATGTTGCGGGCCGTCTTTAGGGCGCCGGTCTCGAGTATGACCTTCATCCGGGCCGAGCGGCATGAATGTTTCATCTCGTCGAGGTCGTCGCAGACGCTCTCGTAGTCGCCGTCGAAGAAGTCGCCGACATTGAGCACAACATCTATCTCGTCGGCACCGGCTTCGACAGCCAGACCGATTTCGGCCACCTTGACCTCGATAAAGCTCTGAGA
>DBGBEM010000022.1:0-2597 GCA_048477235.1 Muribaculaceae bacterium
GTCTTGACGATTGGGATGACTTTGTTCTGATGTCGAACAAGATTCTCGACGACGATCTGTTTGTGGTTGTCAACGCCCGCCGCGCATCGGTTTCGTTCAGTCCGGAGCTGGAGGAACTGCCTGAGTTTTTGCAGCGCAACTTCTCGCGCAACAATCTGGTTGTCATCTATCCCGAACAGTTCGGCGACGCTCCCGAGCTCGACGCCACCATGGCTGCGGCGATGTCGGCCGATTTCACCTCCACCCCGATCCCCGTCTGGGTCAAGCTCCGCCGTCTGGCCCGTCGTCTGATGCGCCGCTGATTGTATTTTTTTCAGCCGGGGAGATGACTCAATTACAAGATTTTGATTAACTTTGCACTTTAATTCGAAATCAACGATCCTATACCGTTATGACACTGGAAAAAGATACCGCCGCCACTGCCGAAGAACCGCGCCGTGGCCTTAACTTTGTTGAACAGATCGTGGCCGACGACCTCGCCGCCGGCAAGAACGGCGGACGCCTGAATACGCGTTTCCCGCCCGAACCGAACGGCTACCTCCACATAGGCCATGCCAAAGCCATCTGCATGGACTTCGGCGTAGCAGAGAAATTCGGGGGAACCTGTAATCTCCGTTTCGATGATACCAATCCCGTCAAAGAGGATGTCGAGTATGTCGACTCTATCCGCGACGATATCCACTGGCTCGGTTTCGACTGGGGTGACCGCGAATATTATGCCAGCGACTACTTCCCCCAGCTCTTCGATCTTGCCGTGCGCCTCATCAAGGAGGGCAAGGCATACGTCGACGACCAGACATCCGAAGAGATCGCTGCCCAGAAGGGAACGCCGACTACTCCGGGACAGAACAGCCCCTATCGCGATCGTACTCCCGAAGAGAATCTCGACCTCTTCATGCGCATGAACAAGGGTGAGTTCGACGAGGGGAGCCGCGTGCTCCGCGCCAAGATCGACATGGCCAGCGACAACATGCATTTCCGCGACCCCATAATGTATCGCATCATCAAGACACCCCACCACCGCACCGGAACCACATGGCAGGTCTACCCGATGTATGACTTCGCCCATGGTCAGAGCGACTATTTCGAGGGGGTCACCCATTCGATATGCACTCTGGAGTTTGTGCCCCATCGTCCGCTCTACGAATACTTCGTCAAAGAGCTTGCCGACGAGAGCTACTGCCCGCGTCAGATCGAGTTCAACCGTCTGAATCTGACATATACCGTCATGTCGAAGCGCAAGCTGCTCCAGCTCGTCAAAGAGGGCCTGGTTGCCGGTTGGGACGATCCGCGTATGCCGACAATCTCGGGTATGCGCCGCCGTGGCTTCACGCCCCGGTCGATACGCAATTTTGTCGATCTCATAGGCTATACCAAATATGAGGCTCTGAACTCGATCTCGTTGCTCGAGCACGCCGTGCGTGACGATCTAAACCGTGTGGCCACACGCGGTATGGCTGTAGTGAATCCCGTCAGACTCGTCATAACCAACTATCCCGAGGGCAAGACGGAGATGGTCGGGATGGAGAACAATCCTGAAGATCCGCAGGCCGGAACCCACGAAATGCCATTCTCGCGCGAACTCTATATCGAGCGCGAAGACTTCATGGAGAATCCTCCGAAGAAATTTTTCCGTCTCGCTCCCGACGGCGAGGTTCGTCTAAAAGGTGCCTATATAATAAAATGCACGGGAGTCGAGAAAGATGCCGACGGAAACATAACCACTATCTTCGCCACCTACGACCCCGAAACCCGCAGCGGAATGCCCGGCAGTATGCGCAAGGTGAAAGGCACTCTCCACTGGGTTTCAGCTGCCCATGCCGTAGATGCCCGCGTGAACCTCTACGACCGCCTCTTTGCTGTTGAAGATCCGTCGGCCTCCGACAAGGATTTCCGCGAACTTCTCAATCCCGAGTCGCTCGTGGTTAAAGAGGGCGTCAAAGTCGAGCCTTTCCTGGCCGAAAACGCGGTTGCCGGGCGCCCGTTCCAGTTCCAGCGCATCGGCTATTTCACTCCCGACCTCGATTCCAAGCCCGGACATCTTATATTCAACCGCACTATCGCACTGAAAGATTCCTGGGAGAAAATCAAGAAGTAACAAAGTGAACGACAACAATCTCGAAAAACTCTATAACCACTTCCGGGCTTCGCTTTCGAAGCCCGGAAACGCCTATTTCGACGAAGACGACATAATCGACATCTACGATTATGCGGCCGACAATAACGATGACTTCATTCGTCTCGAAGCTCTCATGTATGCGGCCCGGATGTTTCCCGACAGCGTCGAGATGGCCGACCGCCGCAACTATTTCTATTATTATCTCGGAATTGACAATGGCGTCGAATCGAGGCTCCGCCGCCAGAGCGCGCTGTCGCCTCTCGGACGGTTGCTGAAAATACGAATGGAGGGGGCCGCAGGCGCCGATATAGCTCCGAAGCTCGAACGGTTTGTTGTCACTCTCGCCGACAAGCTGACTGACGAAGAGGCTATTCAGATTGCCGCTACGGCTTCGGTGAATGATTCAGGCTACGCATGGATGACAGGCAATGCCAGGCGCATTGCCGACCGCTGCGACTCGCCGGTCACGTTTATTTTC
>DBGBEM010000023.1:0-9300 GCA_048477235.1 Muribaculaceae bacterium
GAATTGGATTTGGAAGTCAGTTTTTGCCGCAGTTCTGCCGAAGAAGGATTGAGGTCGAGGGCGCGCTGCCAGAAGTCGATGGCTTCGTCGGTGAGTCCGTTGCTGAAATATATGTCGCCGGCGTGGTCGAGAATTTCCCACGACGGGCCGTCATCGCCCGACAGGCTTATCGCGCGGTCTATCTCGCGCCGGGCCTCTTCGAGTTCCCCCTGCCTGAAGAGAATCCATGCGTAGGTGTCGATGGGGGTCGGGTCGTCGGTGTTCTCATTGAGGACGCGCTCGATAAGTTTGCGGGCTTCGGGAAGATCAATATTGTTGCACGCCATGAAATAGGCGCAATTGTTGAGGGCCATTGAATTGAAGGGGTCGAAGTCGATTGCGCGGCGGTAACTGTCGAGACCGCTGTCGACCTTCTCTTCTTTCATGAATATGTCTCCTATTCCGACATATATGTTCGACAGAAGCTCGACATCGTCGCTGTCGGCCACTTCAAGAGCGTGGCTATAGGCTTTGTGGGCATTTGTGTAGTCGCCTGTCAATGTGAGCATCATGCCGCGTGAAATGGCGAGCTCGACATCGTCGGGAAATAGCGACGAGGCTTTTTCGAGAGTCGAAAGCTCGGCTGCGGTGTCGCCGGCGGCTTCGTAGTATATCGCCTGCGCGCGCCAGCTTCTGACGTCGGCCGGATCGAGCGACAGAACCATCTCCTGCTGCTCGGCAGCTTCGGCCATGCGCCCGATGACATAGAGGTAAACAGCGTAATTCTTGCGCAGTTCAGGCTCGTGAGGGTGGAGCCCTACCAGATGTTCGTATAGGGCGAGCACACGCGGCTGCTGTGTAGGATCGTTATGCAGACCGCTGATATATCCGCGCAGAATCTCGAGCTTCGAGCCGACAGGAAGGTCTTCGAGCTGAAGTGTGCGGAAGATCTCACGGTCGTAGGCTGCCGAGTCGCCCATGCTTTTATAGAATTCCGCCCTTGAGAAAGCGGCTACGGGGTAGAGCGAGTCGAGGGCGACGGCGCGGTCGTAGTAGTAACCGGCCGAGTCGTTCATCTCAAGAGCTTTCAGCACGTCGGCATAGAAAACATTGTTTTCTGACGAGAGCGGGGCGGAGTCGAGCACACCGCGGGCGCCGGCTATTATGGCGGCGGTGTCGCGGCGCATGTAAAGGAGCTGAAGCCGGGCGGCCACGACCTCGATGTCGGGGTCTTCGCTGGCTGCTATCGTGTCGTAGAGAGCCAGAGCCCGGTCGAGGGAGTCGAGTCCGCCGGCCTGAGTCAGGATGTCGGCGTAGCGGCGTGTCAGCTGTGAGTTGCCGGGGTTTCGGCGATGGAGAACACGATATGCGCGCAGTGCCTCCCCTGTGTTGCCGGCCGACTGGCTGACGAGAGCATAGCGGGCTCCTTCGAACATATCGTCGGGGTAAGTGTCGAAATATCGGCGCATCAGGCGGAGTCCCTCGGCCGAGGCGACGCTGTCGTCGTCATCGGCCAGCGAGAGCATATAGAGTCCGTATTCGTTGCCTATGGAACGGTCGGCGGTGTCGAGCTCGTAGGCCCGGCGAAGCAGCATATAGCGCGACGGCTCGTCGTCGGCGAGCATGGCGTTGGCAGCTTCGAGGTAGATGTATCCGGCTTTGCGTCGGGCGGCTTCCTCGTCCCACGATTTCGGGGGATGTGACCCTGCGGCCGCACCGGCAATGACAAGTGCGGCGAACAGAAGAAGAAGGTGAAGACGCGTCTTTTTCATTTTTTGCGAAGCGTGGATTCTGTGTCAGAGCCCTGTCGATCCGAAACCGCCCTCACCGCGGGCTGTGGTGTCGAGGCTTTCAACCGGCTCCCATTCGACGCGCTCGTAGCGTTTCACGACGAGCTGGGCGATTCGTTCGCCGTCGGCGATGGTGAAGGGTTCCTGACCGAGATTTATCAGGATAACTCCGATTTCGCCGCGATAGTCGGCGTCGATAGTGCCCGGGGTGTTCACCAGCGTTATGCCGTGGCGCAGGGCGAGGCCGCTGCGCGGGCGAACTTGACATTCATACCCGGCCGGCAGAGCGATATACAACCCCGTCGGAATCAGACGGCGTTCGCCTGGAGCAAGCTCGACCGGGGCGTCGAGCGACGCCCTGACATCCATGCCGGCGCTGAGGGCCGTGGCGTATGCCGGAAGATGATGGCGGGAGCGGTTGATAATCTTCACTTTAAGTGTGTCCATGAAGCGTAATGGAGATTCGTTTGTTGTTAACAACAACGAAAATACATATTTTTCTGCAATCTGCCCTCCTTTTTCTGAAAAAAGAGTCGAAAGGTGAGGTTTTTTGGCGTCGGAGCGGGCCGGAACGCAAAAAAATTGTTAAGTTTGCACTCGTGAAGCATATATTACTCATCGTCGTCGTGGCAATCACTCTATTTGGCTGTTCGGGCAGCGGGGGCGAGAAACCCACTGTCACGGTCAGCCTTCCGCCTCAGAAATATATTCTTGAGCGGATTGTCGGTGACACCTACGACGTCAGATCGCTTGTCGTCAGCGGGGGCGACGCCGAGAACTACGACCCGTCGTTCACCAATCTCATGTCGGTGCGCAAGAGCGCTGCCTACATGACGATGGGCAATATCGGTTTTGAACAGGCCGTTGTCGACAAGATACGCCAGGAGAATCCCGAGTTGCCCGTCTATGACTCGTCGCGAGGCATAAATTTCATTCGCGGCACCCACGGCAATGAATACGATGTCGACCCGCACACGTGGAGTTCTGTCGCCAATGTTCGCGTAATGGCAGCCAATATGGAAGCCGATATGGAGCGTATCGATCCCGGGCGCGCCCCTCAGTTCAGGGCAAATCTGAAAAGATTCACCGCCACGCTCGACTCTCTCGACGCCGACTATAGCCGCCGTCTCGAACCGTTGCGCGGTTCGTCGTTCCTCGTCTGGCATCCTTCTCTGAGCTATTTTGCCCGCGACTACGGACTGCATCAGATAGCGCTCGGCGGCGCCGAACACAAAGAGGTGTCGATACCCGCCCTGCGTGAGGCCATCGAGGAAGCGCGCGGCAGCGGCGCCTCGGTCTTTTTCGTCCAGCGCGACATCGACAGCCGTCAGGCCGAGAGCGCCAACGAGCGCATCGGTGCCCGAAGGATTGAGTTCGTGCCTCTCGACTACGACTGGATGGCCCAGATGGATATAGTTGTCAACGCACTGACCGCAAAACGATGACTGACACTGTTCTACGGCTTAACGGCGTCGCAGTGGGGTGGGACGGGCGTCAGGTGCTTTCAGATGTTAGCCTCGGAGTGAACCGCGGCGACCTAATTGCCATAACCGGGCCTAACGGAGGGGGTAAAACGACCCTCATGCGTGTTGTCCTCGGACTTGTGAAGCCCGACAGCGGCACTGTCGAGCATCCGTCAGGACGGCTTACAGTAGGCTATCTGCCTCAAAAGAACCAGATTGACTCGCGTTTCCCTGTGACGGTCGACGAGGTCATAGCCCAGGGCCTTCTGTCGACGCCCGGACTGTCGCGTTCCGACGTCAGCGACAGGCTCGACGCCATGCTCGACCTCGTTGAGCTGAGAGCCCACCGCGACAAGGCTATCGGCACCGTCAGCGGCGGCCAGCTCCAGCGCGCTCTGCTCGGACGCGCTCTGATAGCGCGCCCCGAGATGCTCGTTCTCGACGAGCCTCTGAGCTATCTCGACAAGCATTTCGAACAGCGTGTCTATGACATCGTCGGCGATCTCCGCGGGAAGGCTACGATACTTCTGGTCAGCCACGAAATGACAACTATCGCCGCAATGGCAAACCGCCATCTGATAGTGAACGGTACTGTCAGCGAGTGTCATGCCCACCATCACGCGGTGCACTACGACTGCGATCCGTGCTGATCATGAACTTCCGCCGCGGGGCCACTGTTTGGATTTTTAGATTACATAGATTAATTTCGCAGAAAATTTCACGTCATGAAAACCGCGCTAATAACGGGCATCACGGGGCAGGACGGATCTTACCTCGCTGAGTTTTTGCTCGATAAAGGATATGATGTCCACGGAACGATACGCCGTTCGTCGGTCGACTACCGCGAGCGGATAGCCCATCTCGAGGGACACGCCAATTTCCACCTCCACTATGCCGATCTCGGCGATTCGCTTTCGCTGATTCAGGTGCTCAACAAAGTACGCCCCGACGAAGTCTACAATCTCGCCGCACAGAGTCATGTCCAGGTCAGTTTCGATTCGCCGGAGTTCACGGCCGACGTCGACGCCACCGGTGTGTTGCGCCTTCTCGAAGGAATCCGCCAGTGCGGCCTTGCGTCGACATGCCGGTTCTATCAGGCGTCGACAAGCGAACTCTACGGCAAGGTCGAGGCTGTTCCGCAGAACGAGCAGACGCCGTTCCATCCCTATTCGCCCTATGCCGTGGCCAAGCTCTACGGCTTCTGGATTGTCAGGGAATACCGCGAGGCCTACGGAATGTATGCCTGCTCGGGCATCCTCTTCAATCATGAGAGCGAGCGGCGCGGCGAGACATTCGTGACGCGCAAGATTTCGCTGGCGGCGGCCCGCATCTCGCAGGGGAAACAGGAGAAGCTCTATCTCGGCAACCTGTCGTCGCTGCGCGACTGGGGGTATGCACGCGACTATGTCGAGTGTATGTGGCTGATTCTTCAGCAGAAACAGCCCGATGACTATGTCATAGCCACCGGCGAGCAGCACTCCGTTCGCGAGTTCTGCCTGCTGGCTTTCAGGCGCGCCGGAATTGAATTGCGCTTCGAAGGTGAAGGGCCCGACGAAAAAGGTATCGACGTCAAGACCGGGCGTGTGCTCGTCGAGGTGTCGCCCGACTTCTACCGGCCCACCGATGTCGTCAACCTTCTCGGCGACCCGTCGAAAGCACGCACCGAACTCGGCTGGGATCCGAAAAAAACATCGTTCGAACAGCTTGTCAACCTTATGGTCGACGCCGACATGGCCAAGGTAGCCGTAGAACGTGCCGGCGATCAGGTCCGCACGAACCTTGCCGAATATCTCGAGAAAGGAATTGTAAAATGATGCAGAAAGATTCCAGAATATATGTGGCGGGCCACCGCGGAATGGTAGGGTCGGCCATTGTGCGCGAACTGCGCCGTCAGGGCTACACGAACATAATCGTGCGCACCCATTCCGAGCTTGATCTTGTCGATCAGCGCGCCGTAAATGAATTTTTCGCCGCCGAAAAGCCCGAGTATGTGTTTCTGGCGGCGGCCAAGGTCGGAGGAATCGTGGCAAACCGCGACGCACTGGCCGATTTCATGTATGACAACATGATGCTCGAGATGAACGTTATCCACGCCGCATGGCGCAACGGATGCCGCAAGCTCGAGTTTCTCGGCTCGTCGTGTATCTACCCCCGGCTGGCGCCTCAGCCGATGAAGGAATCATGCCTGCTGACATCGTCGCTCGAACCGACCAACGAGGCTTATGCTCTGGCGAAGATTTCGGGCCTTAAATACTGCGAATATCTCAACCGTCAGTATGGAACCGACTTTATTTCGGTCATGCCGACGAATCTCTACGGCCCCAACGACAACTATCATCCCGAGCATTCCCACGTCGTTCCGGCTCTGATACGCCGCTTCCACGAAGCGAAGCTCGCCGGCGCCGGGTCGGTCGTATGCTGGGGCGACGGAAGCCCGCTGCGCGAATTTCTCTATGTCGATGATCTCGCAAATCTGTGTGTTTTCCTGATGAACAACTATTCAGGCAACGAGACCGTCAACGCCGGAACAGGCAAGGAACTGACCATAAAAGAGCTGACCGAGCTGGTAGCCGCTACCGTAGGCTATACAGGCCGGATCGAATGGGACACTTCGCGCCCCAACGGAACGCCGCGCAAGCTTCTCGATGTCAGCAAAGCCACGGCTCTCGGCTGGACCTACACCACGGAACTCGCCGACGGCCTGCGCCTGAGCTACGAAGATTTCCTCAACAACCCAATGCGTGCCGAACGATGAAAATCATTCTCCTTTCAGGCGGATCGGGCAAGCGCCTGTGGCCGCTCAGCAACGACGCCCGCTCAAAACAGTTTCTCAGGCTTCTGACCGCTCCCGACGGAACGCGCGAGTCGATGATTCAGCGTGTTGTCCGACAGATTAAATCGGCCGGACTGACCGATGACATCGTCGTGGCCACCGGCGTCAATCAGCGCGACGCCATCGTCAATCAGCTCGGCGACGCTCTGAGCGTTGTCACCGAGCCTTGCCGCCGCGACACGTTTCCCGCCATCATGCTCGCCTGTGCCTATCTTCAGGCGAAAGGCACTCCGGCCGACGAGCCTGTCATCGTCATGCCCTGCGATTCGTTTACCGACGACGCCTATTTCGGTGTTCTCGGTCGTATGGCCCGGGCTGTAGAAGACGGAGTGGCCGATCTCGTGCTGATGGGAATAGAGCCGACCTATGCTTCGGCGAAATACGGATATATAGTGCCTGACCGCGATAGCGTCGGGCCCGACGGCTGCATGCCTGTGAAGCGTTTCACCGAGAAGCCCGATGTGGCCGGAGCCGAACGTCTCATTGCCGCCGGCGCCCTCTGGAACGGCGGAGTCTTCGCTTTCAGACTCGGCTATCTGATGGAGATCGCCGCCGCAGCTGCTCCGGGAATGGATTTCGCGGAGATCCGCCGCAACTATGCGTCGATGACAAAGATAAGCTTCGACTATCAGGTCGTTGAGAAAGCCGCCTCTGTCGCTGTGGTGCCTTACAGCGGAAACTGGAAAGATCTCGGCACCTGGAACACCCTGACCGACGAACTCGACGACCCCGTTCACGGAAATGTTCTGACCGACCGATGCACCAACACATTTGTCATCAACGAACTGGAGCTGCCTCTGGTTTGTATCGGCACTAAGAATCTCGTAGTGGCGGCGTCGCCCGACGGTATCCTCGTCAGCGAGCGCAAACTCAGCGAAAATCTGAAGACTCTTGTCGACGGAATAGGAAAACGCCCCATGTATGAAGAACGCAGCTGGGGCGAATACAAAGTAGTCGATTCTATTGACTTCTCCGACGGGCGCCAGGCGCTGACAAAACAGATATTCGTCAATGCCGGCCGTGAGATAGGGCTTCATTATCATGATGTGCGGACTGAAGTCTGGACTGTCATTGACGGAAGGGGGGAGGTCACTGTCGACGGCGAAACCCGCCGGATCGGCCCCGGCGATGTCGTCAGGCTTCTGCCGGGTGCGGTTCACGGGCTGAAAGCCGTTACTGACCTGTATTTCGTAGAGGTTCAGACTGCCGAAAAACTCTCCGACGACGATATTACCTTCGTATAGGTTCTCCAGCTCTTTCCGACATAAATCGTTAACTATTTTTAAGAGAGCTTATTCTCTCCGAGCGACTTTTTTGTCGCATATTTGCATAATGCTGATTGCAGCGTTCCAAGGCCACAACTTCCGGCCGCTTTGGCCGGATTCCATATTGTTTTAAATCACCCTCTTTTGTTATGAAGAAGATTTTCGCGACCCTACTGGCTTTGGCGGCGTCGGCAACTTCGGCCGTGGCTCAGGATGTCGCAATAAAGAGCAACCTGCTCTACGACGCTACTCTGACGGCCAATCTCGGCGTCGAGGCGCGACTTGCCGATAGATGGACAATAGATGTCAGCGGCAATCTCAATGCATGGACTGTCGATGGTCGCCGCTGGAAACACTGGCTGGTGCAGCCCGAAGCACGATTCTGGCTTTGCGAGGCGTTCTCAGGCCATTTCTTTGCCGCACATCTTCTCGGCGGCCAATATAATTTCGGAAACCTCGACATGGATTTCACCTTTCTCGGCACCGACTTCAGTCAGCTCAAAGACTATCGTTTCCAGGGCTGGATGGGTGGCGTCGGCTTAGGCTACGGCTACAGCTGGATTCTCAACCGTCACTGGAATATTGAGGCGGAGATAGCCGTAGGCTGGGTTTACACCCGTTACGACAAGTTCGAGTGTGTCGGCTGTGGCGCGAAGATCGAGAAAAAGCATCCCCACAATTATGTCGGGCCGACAAAGGCGGCCGTTAACCTCATTTATTCATTCTGACAGCTATGAGCAATCGAATAAGTGCTGCCGCCGCGGCTCTGACGGTGGCTTTCGGAGCAGTAGCCGCTCCGCGTGAAATAAGCAATCCTGAGGTTGTCATCAGCGGCGACAGCCTGCGCGTAGGTTTCACTGTCGATCCCTCGGCTTTTAAGACCGGCCGCGACCGTGAGATTATTCTGACGCCTGTGCTTCGGTCTGAGGTGACGTCCGACAGCATAGTTCTGCCCCGGGTGGTCATAGCCGGACGAAACCGCTATTACAGCCGGTTGCGCAACGGCCGCGACCGCGACGGCGCTCTCCTTTGCCGCAGCGGCGTCCGGGAAAGCGCTCCTTATTCTGCCTCTGTGGCTTATGCTCCGTGGATGGAACGTTCGAGGCTCACTCTCGACCGCGCCGAGGCAAACTGCTGTTTCACAGCCGAGACTGTTGCTGAAGAACTGTTTGCTGAAATAGATATGAGTCCACGCAAGTTTGTCCCGCGGTGGCATTATGTCGAACTGACCGGCGACAGCGCCGCAGAGCTGAGTGCCCAGGGGAGCGCTTTCATCGACTATCCCCGTAACCGCACGGAAATACGGCCGGACTATCGCCGCAACGCCGCCGAACTTGAAAAGATCATATCGTCGATTGACCGAGTGCGCAACGATGACGATGTCGTCATCACCGCCATCTCTATCAAAGGTTTTGCATCGCCCGAAGGGCCTTACGACAATAACGCGCGTCTGGCCATGGGGCGCACCGAGGCTCTGAAAGAATATGTGCGCGGTCATTATGACTTCGATTCAAAACTTATGCTGACGAGCTACGAAGCAGAGGACTGGGATGGCCTGCGCAGGGCTGTCGTCAACAGCAAACTACCAGAACGCGAGTCTATTATCGCGATTATAGACTCCGATCTCGCTCCCGACGACCGTAACAGCGCGATCGAGCGCCGTTTCCCCTCCGTTTACCGCTTTCTGCTCGACAGCGTTTATCCGTCGTTGCGCCATTCCGACTATGTCGTTCATTACCGCGTCCGCTCCTACGCCACAATAGAAGAGCTTAAAAAGGCATTCGAATCGACCCCCGAACGTCTGCGCCCGGTCGATTTCCAGCGCCTTGCCTCGCTCTATAGTCCCGAGTCGGAAGAATACGCCGCTATCATGATAAAGGCCGCCGGGATACATCCCGGTGATCCTGCGGCCAATCTGAACGCAGCCATGGCCTGCCTGCGCAGGGGTGATCTTGCCGCTGCCGACGGTT
>DBGBEM010000024.1:0-4366 GCA_048477235.1 Muribaculaceae bacterium
CAACAACTTCTCCGATGAAATGATTCAAGAAATACAGATGAAACTAAACAGAAGACCGCGCGAAAAACTAAACTTCGCTACTCCTATCGCAGTATTCAACAAATTTTTTCAGTAATTTCGCATCCGCCAGTTGACTTCGCCGGCGTTCGAGCCGTGGCTGTAGAAGTCGTTCACCGAGTTGATGAGCTGGCTGCGCAGGGTTTCGTTGATGAATGTCGACGAACCGTATTTCGACAATACGAGGGCCGCGATTCCCGAAACGTGGGGCGTTGCCATCGAGGTTCCCTCCATATAGCCGTAGCCGTCGTCGGGGAGGGTCGACAGGACGCCTTCGGCCTGACTGTAGTCGAGAAGTCCGCCGGGGGCGCATACGTCGACCCATTCGCCGTAGTTCGAATATGAGGCCGGCCCGAGAGTCGAGGTCATGGCAGCCACGGCCAGACATTTTTCGTAGGCGGCCGGATAGAAATTGCCTTCCTGGCCGGCGTTTCCGGCGGCGAAGATACACAGGCCGCCCACCATGCGCGGCGAGCGTGCCATTTCGGTGAAGTAGTCGATGGCGTCGAGAACGGCCTGCTCCTTATAGTCGGCGGCGTCCCAGCCCCACGAGCACTGGGCTATCGTTGCGCCGCGCTCGGCGGCATAGACCAGTGCGGCGGCATAGTCGGCTTCGCCCGAGCCTGAGCGCGGGTCGAAGATCTGACAGGAGATCATTCTGATTCCCGAGGTGGCCGAGCCGTCGCCTCCGGCGACGCCGGCGACACCTTTGCCGTTGTTGTTGACGGCGGCAACTGTTCCGGCGACGTGTGTGCCGTGGTCGTGGGGATAAATCTCGCCGTTGTTGGTGCAGAAGTTGAAGCCGTAGATGTCGTCGACGAAGCCGTTGCCGTCGTCGTCGACACCGGGGGTGCCGTTGAGCTCGGCGGTGTTGACGAGCATATTGCGGGCGAGGTCTTCGTGGTCGACATCGACACCTCCGTCGATGATGGCGACAACGACGTCGGGATTACCGGTCGAGATCTGCCATGCCTTGAAGAGGTTGATGTCGGCGCCGGCCGTCATTCCGGCCGACCCGGTGTTGTTGTAGTGCCACTGCTGGGGCAGACGCGGGTCGTCGAAAGGCATTTCGCCGGCAGCCTTCAGGGGAGCGGCCACGCGGCGCGCCTTTCCGTTGCCCTCCTTGAGTTCCATGGGAACAACAGTCTCGGCGACCTCCACACCCGCCACGTTGGCGAATATGCGGCGCGCCTCGGCGGGCGAAGTTTTTTCGTCGAAGGTGACGACATACCAGCGGTCGAGGCCGTAGCGTGCTCTCTGCTCCTCGAATTTCGGAGCGTAGGGAAGCATGCGGCGCAATCCCGTGGCTTTTACCTGTCGGGCGGCTGCGTCGAGGACTGTCACACCGGTGAGCAGGTCGCCTGAGGCTGCGCGCACGCGCGCGGTCTTGCCGACGGCGCGCGCCATCTCGGGCTGTAGCTTCACACGGATGATGCCTCCTGTCGGAGATGCCGCCGACGCTGATAGTCCGGCGAGCCCTGATATTATGATAAGGGCTGCGCAGACACGTCGTAGGATTTTAAGCATAACGTGTTATTTATTAAACGATTGTAAAAAAATTGGATTTGACTGCAAAGAAATAAACAGACCTTGCAAATATAGTCAAAAATATTGACTAACAATCGAAATGTCAAAAAATTAACACATCATTTGCGGGAATGCGGTATGCCGCGGCCAATAGCGCCGGTTTGAATTCAGAATAGAGAACTGAAAACCCTTTGACAAAATCAGAATCGATTCCGACAATCAGCATCAGAAACGCTCTGGCGTAGGGAGGTGCCTTCGGCACGTAGCATTGCAACGTCCTGATTATCAATCGCATGTGAAACGTGCCAAAGGCACGTCCCTACGCCCGGGTCGGCCAATTTGCTCGGTAAAGCCTTAACTGAACAGCATTGTGTGGGGATGTCGGCGGTCAGATGAGGCCGCGGGCGCGGATGTAGGCTTCTACGAGTGAGGCGGCGGCTTCGAGGCTGACCGACGAGAGGTCGAGGGTGAGGTCGTAGCTCGCGGCGTCGCCCCAGCGCTTGTCGGTATAGAAGTTGTAGTAGGCGGCGCGCCGGCGGTCGGTTTTCTCGGCCAGCGATCGGGCATGGTCGGGGTCTTTGTCGTCGCTGCGGCTGACGATATTGTCGATGCGATGGTCCATCGGGGCGTGGACGAAGATATTGACGCATCGCGGGTTGTCGCGCAGAATGAAGTCGGCGGTGCGTCCGACGATGACACACGAGCGTCGCGCGGCGATGTCGCGGATAATGGCGGCGATGGCGCTCTGCACGCGGTCGCAGCTCAGGGGCGAGTTTCCGGCGGCCGAGCTGAGGGCCACACCTCCCATCGTGAACGAGAAAATCCCGGTGACCCATCGCGGAAAGCGTTCGTCGTTGCGCTCGACGTAGTCGATGCTCATTCCGGCTTTCACGGCCGATTCGGCAAGCAGTTCCTTGTCGAAATATTCTATACCGAGGCGGTCGGCGAGGGCACGGGCGAGGCGGCGTCCCCCGCTGCCGAACTGGCGCCCTACGGTTATGACAAATGGCGCGGCGGCCGATGGATTCGATGCGTTCATATCAGATTTTCTGGAGGTAGTCGACGAGGTTTGTCTCGCGTTCGAGACCGAGTTTTTTGCGAAGGCGGTAGCGTGTCATCTCAACCGAGCGGTATGAGATGTTGAACAGCGGGGCTATCTCTTTCGAGCTGAGGCCCATCTTCAGGTAGCAGCAGATTCGGAGGTCGGAGCTGTTGAGGTCGGGGTGGAGCTCTATGAGGCGTTTGGTATAGTTTTCATAGACGATGTCGAAGTTGCGGGTGAACGACCGCCAGTCGTCGTCGTGGCTCATGTTGTCCTGGATGAGGCGCTGGATTCGCGCTATCTGCCTGGCTTCGGCGGCGTCGGGGCCCATGGTCTCCTGAACTTTTGTCAGCTTTGCCGCGATGTCGAGAAGAATCTCGTTTTTGCGGATGACGTTCATCGTTATGTTGCTGAGTTCTTCCGACTTATGCTTAATATCGTGTTCGAGCTGTTCGCTCTTGAGGTGGGCGATCTCGTAGTCTTTGCGCAGGGCCTGTTCGTCGGCGTCGCGCTTGAGCTGGGTCATCTCTTCCTCTTTGCGGCGTTCGAGGGCGTCGGCCTGACGCCGGGCCGAGCGTTTCACGGCGGTGTAGATTCCCCATCCGGCGGCGCAGGCTATCAGGAAATATAGAATCTTGGCTATGATCGAGCGATACCAGGGGGGACTGACCGTGAAGCGGAAGTCGGTCGTGTATTGCCGGCCGCTGTAGGCGTCGCGGGCGCGAACGTGGAGGGTGTAGGTGCCTTCGCTGAGATAGGGATATTCTTTTGTGGAGATCGTCGACCAGCGCGACCATTCCTTGTCGAGTCCTTCGAGCATGAAGCTGTAGCTGACGGCGTTTTCGGCGCGGTATTCGGGCAGAGCCATGTCGAATATGAGCGAATTGTGGCTGTAGGCCACTTTCAGCTCGGGCTGACGGTGGGGGGCGATGCCGCTGACGTAGAGTGTCGAGTCGCTTTTGTCGCTGACGCGGGCCACGAAGAGGTTTCCGGGGCGCTCGGGAGTGCGTCGCGCTTCGAGGTCGATGTCGTAGAAGCCGTCCTGGCTCGACATTATAAGGCTCGACGGGGTCAGGAAGCGCAGGTGGTCGAAGCCGGGGATTATTCGTTCGCCCATCGATTGGTAGCTCGTCGAGTCGAGCTCTTCGGGATGACCGTCGCGGCGTGTCAGGCGCCAGACATGGTCGGGAGAGATTGCCCATAGCGCGCCGGCGAGGTCGGTGTAGAGGCGCGCCGACGGAATCGACGAGAAGGTTTTGTTGAGTTCTTCGGCAGGCTCGAAACGCCCCGAGGCGTAGTTGAAGGTATAGAAGCCCCCTTCGGTCGAGAAAATCGGGTCGCCGTCGACCATCGACACGACGTTGTTGCGGTTTGTCGGCAGGCCGTGGCGCGTTGTCAGCAGTTCGACGCGGTGGAACCGCTTTTCGTCGGAGGCGAGCTGCAGGCGGTAGATTCCGCGCATCCAGTGGGCCATCCAGAGGTTGTTGCGCGAATCGATTATGAAGTGGCCTCCGGCGTCGTTATATCCCGAGATGCGGCGCGTCAGCTGCCATTCGCCCGAAGGGCCGCGTTCGAGCAGCACGAACCCTATATAGGTAGATACCAACAGTTTACCCGGCTTTCCGGGGATTTCGGCCACGCTCCACGATCCGCCGACCCCTTTTATCGGGATGAAGCGGCCGCCGCGCTCGACCCAGAGGTCATTGTCGCCGCAGGCGAAGACGTCGCCGGCAATGCTGT
>DBGBEM010000025.1:0-1701 GCA_048477235.1 Muribaculaceae bacterium
CCTCCTTCCGCTGCCGGCGACAACATAACTCAGCTCCCAGTCGCCGTGGGAGTGAAGTCCGATCTGCGCCGAGGGCGGCAACTCAACATAATCATATCGGAAGGAATGTTCCATATTAGCCTTGTGCAAATATAGTGCAAAGAATTTGAACAATAATCAATCTTCGGCAGAATAATTCTCACGACCTTTGCGGCCGAAAACAGTTCCAGTCATTCATATCATGCAATCCGACAAAGTCACCTTCAAATCAAAACCGCGCTACGAGATTCTCGACGGCCTCCGAGGCGTAGCCGCCATGCTCGTTGTTGTTTTCCATCTTTTCGAGACATATTCCGCCGGCCCATGCGACCAGATAATAAACCACGGCTATCTCGCCGTCGACTTCTTTTTCATTCTGTCGGGCTTTGTCATCGGATATGCCTACGACGACCGCTGGGGACGCATGACGCAGTGGAACTTCTATCTGCGGCGGCTGATAAGGCTCCAGCCAATGGTCATAATGGGCACACTCATAGGTGCATTCTGGTTCTACTTCGGCGACGCTCCGTTTTTCACGCTCGTAATGGAGACTCCCTGGTGGAAAACTCTCATAATCGCCCTGCTCGGCTGCCTGATGTTCCCCACCCCGCCATCGATGGACATCCGCGGCTGGCAGGAGATCAACTCGCTCAACGGAGCGGCCTGGTCGCTGCTGTGGGAATACGTAGCCAACATTCTTTATGCGGTCGTCATCCGTCGTCTCACGAAAATCGGCCTCGGCATCTTCGTCGGGCTGTCGGCCTGTCTGACCGTCAGCCTCTGTCTGAATCTCGACTGGTTCGGACTTCTCGCCGGCCGCGACGCAGCGGCTTACACCGTCATCGGAGGGTTCGGCCTGTCGCCCGACCAGATTTTCATCGGCCTCTCCCGTCTTCTCTTCCCATTCTTCGGCGGACTTCTGCTTTTCCGGCTTGGAAAACGCATCACGCTTCCGCACCATGGATTTCTAATCTGCAGCATCGCCATTGCCGCCGTCTTGGCAATGCCTCATATCGGCGGCCCGAAGCCCAATATTCTCAACGGCCTCTACTGCCTGACAGCCATCGCCGTGATATTCCCGGCTGTCGTCGCCGCCGGAGCCGGCAGCCCGCTGCGCGGCAGAAAAGAGATCGCGCTATGCAAATTCCTCGGCGAGATTTCCTATCCGCTGTATATAACCCACTACCCGATGATCTACGTCCAGATGAACTGGGCGGCGCGCCACCCCGACGCGCCCGCGTCGACCCATATCTGGGTTGCCGTCTGGATTTTCGTCTCCTCGATAGCCGTCGCTTATGCCTGTCTGAAAGTCTACGACATGCCTGTGCGTCAATGGCTTACCGACCGTCTTCGCCGCCACGCCTAAAATTTTGTTTGGCAATTCGAAGAATCATACTACCTTTGCAGCGCTTTTGGTTCAGGAGTGAACCATTCTGGAGGACAAGTGTTTTTATGTTACAAAACATAGTTATTGAGCAATAAACATCGGGCAGCATGCTGCCAACCGATATATGTCTAACTAAATATTACGACGATTATGAAACATTTCCTTTCACGCGCCCTTCGTTGGTATTGCGATGCCGCAGCCGCCATTTACGTGCGCCCCGAAGAGGCTAAACGTTCAGAGTCTGTCACCCGCTAAGCCTTAAGGCTCTGCCACTTACCTAAGATTTATACCATACC
>DBGBEM010000026.1:0-1735 GCA_048477235.1 Muribaculaceae bacterium
GTTCACCGCCTGCGCCAAGACTGCGACGCCCTCCCAGGAAGAAACCACCGCTCCCACCGAAACTGCGGAACCCGCCGCTCCCGCGGACGAAACTCCGGCTGACGCCCCGGCAGATGACAATCCCTTCGCAGAAGAAGTCACGCTGCACTGGGCATTCCCCGCGCTGCAGGACAGCTTCCCCGGCTTTGAGGCCATCAATGAGAAACTCAACGAGATCACAAAGGAAAAAATCAACGCCAAGATCGAGTTCGAGATGATCCCTCTCGGCGAGTACACCGAGAAGATGAACATGAAGTTCACGGCTGGCGAGGAATTTGATATCTGCTTCACCGGCGCATGGAACCCGTATCTGCCCGCCGTTGCGAAGGGCGCTTATGCCGAGTTGACGCAGGACGTTCTGGATAAGTACGCTCCTGACGTTGTCGCTGATCTCAACAGCGCTGTCTGGGATGCAATCCGTGTAAACGGCAAGCTCTACGGCATTCCGCTTCAGCAGATCTATGTCCGTCAGACCGGTATCCGCTTCAACACCGAGCTTCTGAACAAGTACGGCTTCGATCCCAGCACTGTCAAGACGCTCGACGATCTGGACGAGTATGCTGCGACCATCAAAGCCAGTGAGCCGGATGCCGTTGTGATTTATAATTACGGTCATCTTATTTATGAAAATATGGTCAACTATCTTGGCTATGATGTGATCGTTTCCAATACGACGCCGGGTGTTGTTTACTATGCTGCCGAAACTCCCGTTGTCTTCAACCAGTTTGAGTCTGAAGAATTCAAGGCTCTGTGTGAAAAGATGCGCGAGTGGAATCTGGCGGGCTACTTTCCGACAGACGCCGTTACCGGTGCTGACTCTGTAGGTGAGAATGACATCCGTGCGATCGACACCGACCCGGCGCACAAGCCCGGCGGCGACATCACCGAAGGTCAGCTTCGCGGCTATGACATCACCGGCATTGCCTTCGGCGACTGCGCCATGACGACCGGCGCTGTGCAGGCGACGATCACCGCTGTCTCCGCAACCTCCAAGAACGTCGAGCGCGCTGTTGCGTTCATCAACCTCCTTGACTCCGATCCCGAAGTCCTGAACCTCATCTGCCACGGCATTGAGGGCACGGACTATGAATTCGTCGGCGACAAGGCTGACGGCCTCATCAAGCCCATCAGCGACTATCCCGGCATGCTGAGCTTCCTCGTCGGCAACGTCTTCAACGAGTACTACACCGACGCTTCTCAGGTCGGCACCTGGCCGGAAACTGCCGAGATCAACGCCAACGCGCAGGCCTCCTGCATCCTCGGCTTCGCATTCGACTCCGAGCCTGTTGCAACCCAGATCGCGCAGTGCTCCGCTGTCGCCGAAGAGTATCTGCCCGCTCTCAACTGCGGCGCAGTCGATGTTGACAGCACGCTCGAAGCGTTCAACGCCGCTCTGAAGGACGCCGGCGTCGAGCAGATCATTGCCGAAATGCAGTCCCAGATCGACGCATGGCTGGCAACCAAGTAAATAAACGACCCCATCAGGATTTTTAGTCTGACTGACTGAAGGACGGGCAGGATGAGCCATCTCATTGCCTCATCCTGCCCGTTTTGTATTGGGCAGCGGAAACCGGTGTTGTCAACGGCGTCGGAAACGGAAAATTTGCACCGAACGCCACGCTCAGTCTGGAACAGTTGATTACCATTCTGTATCGCTATGCGGAAAATAAGGGGTATAACGTCTCGAAGTCCGCTT
>DBGBEM010000027.1:0-3379 GCA_048477235.1 Muribaculaceae bacterium
GACTTAATATAAAACGCGCGCGAGGTCCGAAAGGTTCAGCGCCGCTGCGGAAAATTCTTCGACCGCAGAACGGTCAGTTTTTCTCCGCCGACAACGAGCATGGCTCCGACTTCAGGAAGAGAGTCGATCATCGTCATGGCCTCGGCGGCGGGCATGGCCATGCAGGCTGTGGCCAGCGCGTCGGCCTCCATTGCCGTCGGGGCGATGACGGTGGCAGAGAGTGTGGCTGTTTCAACAGGGCGTCCTGTCAGTGGCGAGATAGTGTGGCCTACGCGCCGGCCGTCGAGGTCGCGGTAGTTGCGGTAGTTTCCCGAGGTAGCGACTCCGCAGTCGGTCAGGGCTACGGTTGTCAGTTCGCTGTGGACTAAGCTGTCGCGGCTTTCGACAGGGGCGTCGATCATTATATGCCAGGGCTCGCCGCGCGGATTCGTGCCGGCAAGGGCTATCTCGCCGCCGATTTCTACCATATAGTCGGTGGCTCCCCCCCGGCGCAGGGCTTCGCCGACGGCGTCGCAGCCGAGACCTTTGGCTATGGCCGAGAAGTCGAAATGGGTGGCATTCGTTTTCTTGACAATGCGGCCGTCGGCGTCGACAAAGCAGTCCTGAATGCCGACGCTCTCGAGCACTGCCGCAATTCCTGCTTCGGAGGGAGCCGCTCCTTCGCCGTCACGGCCGAAGCCCCAGAGGTTCACCAGCGGCTCGACCGTCGGGTCGAAAGCGCCCCGGCTGAGGGCATTGACGCGCCGCGACATCGCCATGACTCTCATGAAAAGGCTGTCGGCGCCGATTTTTCTGCTGTCGGATATGTTGACGAGACTAACAAGCGATTCGTCGTTGAACACGCTCAGCGAGTTCTCGACGCGCATGAGCGCCGCAGCTATCGAGTCGTCGAGAGGGCGGTCGGCGCGGTAGGTGATCCGGTAGGTCGTGTGCCATACCGACCCCTCGACAGTGCGGTAACCGGCGCGCTGATTGCAGGCTGTCAGCAGCAGAGCGGCAAGAAATGTCAGTAAAAACTGTTTCATAAGGCGGGATTGTTGAAAACTTTCGGGCAAAGTTAGCTGTTATATTCAAAAAAATGTGTATGTTTGCGAAAATAGCTACTGAATTATCGCTTCGATAATCGCAAATACCAATATTCACAACTTAAACTCTAATCGCTCATCTTTCTATGTCAAACGTCAACAAGTCTTATCTTTTTCTCGCGCCGGGTTTTGAAGAGATCGAGGCGCTGACAACTGTCGACGTCCTGCGCCGCGCAGGCATTTCTGTGGAAACAGTTTCGATCACCGACACAACCGCCGTGACCGGCGCCAACAACATAACCGTCAAGGCCGACACGACACTCTCGCAGGCCGAAATCGACCGCCCCGACTGGCTCATCTGCCCGGGAGGAATGCCGGGAGCCTCAAATCTCGTGGCCTGCGACAAACTCGCCAACCTTCTGCGCGACCATGCCGCCCGCTCGGGCCGTATCGCCGCAATCTGCGCGGCTCCGGCAGTGGTGCTCGCCCAGCTCGGCATTCTCGACGGCCGCGAGGCAACCTGCTATCCCGGCTTCGAGCAGATGGCGCCGAAAGCTATCATGGTAGACCGCTCGGTTGTCGTCGACGGCAACATCATAACCGCCAACGGCCCTGCCGCGGCCATGCCGTTTGCTCTCGCCATAGTGAAGGCAACGCTCGGCGCCGAAGTGGCCGGCCAGATCGGTCAGGGGCTGCTCTTCTACCCCAAGAACTTCGAATTCTACTTCTGACCCGTCGGTCAGCCGAGGGTCAGCTCGAAGTCGGCGATGAATTTCGAGAACGAAGGGATCGTGGCGCGCATATTCTCGTAGACTTCGCGCTCGGTCCAGGTCGACGATGAGCCCGGGCCTGTCTCGAGCTCGACGTCGATCGTTATGAGGTCGTTTTCGAGCGAGCCGCGCAGATGGGTCAGCAGCGCAGGCATCTGTCGGCCCATGAGGTCGAGCTGCATATCGTTGGCCACGGTCATTACGAAAGTGTGGTCTTTCCCTTCGGCAGACTGCGGAACCGATGCGCGCATCGTGTTGACGAGAATCTGCTCGCGCGGGTGAGCCGCCATGAAGGTCTCCCAGGCCTTGACGAAAGCTTCGCGGGTGAAGGGATTGCTGCGCTGCGTTGTCAGCGTGGCCTCGGGCTTGCGCTCATCGGCGGCTGCCTGTGAGCGGCCGCGAAGCGTTGGCCCGCGCCCGACAGGGCGCAGCGTCGGAGTCGGCGCCGGCTCTACATTAGCTATTTTAGCTATATTAGCTACTTTAGGCTGCGCCGGCTCAGCCGGCGCGGCAGGGCGGTCGATAGGCTTTAGCTGCCCCCCGGCGCGACCGCTATTGGTCGAGGGGCGCACTGATTGGCATATCTTGGCGAGCGTCAGCTCAACAAGAAACTGTTTGCCTGAGGCAGTGCGGTAGTTTAGGTCGGCTTCGTTGAGCAGACACATGGCGCGGTAGATGAACCCCGGCGTGCATTTCTGCGCCGCTTCGGTCAGCTGTGCCGCTTCCGTGGCGTCGGCGTCGAGAAGCGATGCCGTGGCCGGTTCGCGGGCAACCATCAGGTCGCGCATGAACGCCGCCAGCTCGGCGATGAAGAAGTGGCTGTCGAAGCCGCGCGAGCGAACCTCTTTATATATCAGCCATGTCTGGGCCACGTCCCCTTTCAGGAAGGCGTCGAGCAGGCGCAGAAACAGCGCATGGTCGAGCATGTTGAGGCTTTCGAGAGCTGCGGCGCGCGTTATGTTGTTGCGCGACGAGGCTGCTACCTGATCGAATATGCTCAGCGCGTCGCGCATGGCGCCGTCGGCCTTGCGCGCTATCAGTGCCAGAGCGCTGTCTTCGGCGGCTATCCCTTCGTTGGCGGCCACCATCTTGAGGTGGTCGACCATGTCGCGTATCGAGATCGTGTTGAAATCATAGATCTGGCATCGCGACAGAATCGTAGGTATTATCTTGTGTTTCTCGGTGGTTGCCAGAATGAAAATAACGTGGGCCGGCGGCTCTTCGAGTGTCTTCAGGAAAGCGTTGAAGGCCGCGTTTGAGAGCATGTGGACCTCGTCGATGATGAATACGCGGTAGCGCCCCTGGGTCGGAGCCACCATAACCTGATCGACAAGCTCGCGCATGGCGTCGACGCCGTTGTTGCTCGCCGCGTCCATCTCGATGATGTTCAGCGAGTTGCCGGCGTTGAAGGCGCGACACGACGCGCACTCGTTGCAGGCTTCGCCGTCGGCTGTCGGGTGTTCGCAGTTGATAGTCTTGGCGAAGATGCGCGCGCAGGAGGTCTTGCCGACTCCGCGCGAGCCGGTGAAAAGATAAGAATGGGCAAGACGCCCCGACGCGATGGCATTTTTAAGTGTCGACGTC
>DBGBEM010000028.1:0-3050 GCA_048477235.1 Muribaculaceae bacterium
CAGGCCAAGCTGCGGCTCGGCATTGTCGGCAACGCTCCGGCGCTGACTGCCGCCGTAGCCCGTGCGCTGCGTGTAGCCCCCATCGACCTGAGCGTGCTCGTTGTCGGCGAAAGCGGTTCGGGAAAGGAGTTTTTTCCGAAAATAATCCACAGCAACAGTCCGCGCAAACATTCGACCTACATTGCCGTCAACTGCGGCGCCATCCCAGAAGGCACGATCGACAGCGAACTATTCGGCCACGAAAAAGGCGCGTTCACCGGCGCCGTGGCCGCCCGCAAGGGATATTTCGAAGAAGCCGACGGCGGCACTATTTTCCTCGACGAAGTGGCCGAGCTGCCACTGACCACACAGGCGCGCCTGCTGCGCGTGCTTGAGACCGGCGAGTTTATCCGTGTCGGGTCGAGCAACGTCCAGAAGAGCAACGTGCGCATCGTCGCCGCCACCAATGTCGACATGGCCAAGGCCGTCGCCGAGGGGCGGTTCCGCGAGGATCTCTACTATCGCCTGTCAACGGTTCAGATCAATGTGCCCCCGCTGCGCGAACGCGGCAACGACGTTCTCCTGCTGGCGCGCAAATTTGCCGGCGACTTTGCCGAACGCTACCACACCCATCCCGTGACCTTCAGCGACGGTGCCCGCCGGGCACTGCTGCGCTACCGCTGGCCCGGAAATGTGCGTCAGCTCAAGAATGTCGTCGACCAGCTGTCGCTGTTCGGCGCCGGCAACGACATTACCGCCGAAGACGTTGTGGCATATCTGCCCGCCGCGTCGTCGAGCGTGGCTACCGTCGGCGACAGTTTCAGCCATCACGACTACGACCACGAGCGCGAAGCCCTTTTCGGAATGCTGATGAGTCTTCAGCGCGAGATCGCCTCTCTGCGCGAGCGCCTCGACAGCTACGAACGCGGCGGAAAGCCGGGTAAGCCCGACGACACTGCGCCGATAGCCCGCGCCCTGGTGCCCTATACTCCCGCTATCGAGCCGGAGAACTTCCCCGACGAGCCGCGCGAGGAATCGCCCGCCACACCGGCGCCTACTCTCGAACAGACCGAACGCGAGACCATTCGCCGCGCCCTCGAGCGCCACGACGGACGCCGCAAAGACGCGGCACGCGAACTCCAGATAAGCGAACGCACTCTCTACCGCAAAATAAAAGACTATGGCCTCGAATAAATCGCGACTCTGGCTGCTGCCGTCGACAATGAGCGACGCTCCTGTCAGCGACGTTCTGCCGCCGCGCAACATCGCCGTGGCCTCTGAGCTGCGCTACTTTATAGTGGAGAATGTGCGCACGGCGCGCCGTTTCCTCAAGCGATGCAATCCCGCCATAGTCATCGACGACCTTACATTCTTCACCCTCAACACCCACACGACCGCAGCCGAGCTGCCCGCGATGATCGCGCCGCTCGACGAAGGCCACGATATGGGGCTAATCTCCGAAGCCGGCTGTCCGGCTATAGCCGACCCGGGTGCCGACGCTGTCGACATGGCGCGCCGCCACGGCCACACGATTGTTCCGATGGTCGGGCCGTCGAGCATAATTCTCGGCCTGATGGCCTCGGGGTTCAACGGCCAGAGCTTTGCCTTCAACGGCTACCTCCCTATCGACAAAGGAGCGCGCACCGAAACCCTGCGGCGTCTCGAAAGCCGCATCCGGCGCGAACGGCAGACCCAGATATTCATCGAGACCCCCTACCGCAACAACAAGCTGATAGCCGAACTCGCCGCCTCGCTCCCCGGCTCGCTCCGGCTCGCCGCTGCCTGCGACCTGACAGGGCCGGGCGCCGACGTCAGAGTGATGACGCTCGCAGAATGGGGCCGGGCGAATTATAGCTACGACAAACGACCAACAATATTCCTGCTCTTCAGCTGACCCGATGAAACGCCGCCCCTCATTCTACAACGACCTGCAGCCCGGTCTCTTCGACGACATCGATCTCTCGGAAGAGGCCGAGCGCATAGCGCGCCGACGTCGGCAGGTCTCGCATCTGGGCGACGGCGACAACACCATGCTTTTCATGGGACTCGGCAGCGGCTCGAGCGGAAACTGCTCCTATCTGGGCGACAGCGACGGCGGATTTCTGATCGACACAGGCGTCGACGCCGACATGGTTGTCGAGGTGCTGCGCCGCAACGCCGTCGACATGGCCATGGTGAAAGGCATCCTTGTCACCCACGACCATACCGATCATATCCGCTCGATATATTCGCTGGTCAGAGAACACCGGCATATCGGAATCTACTGCACTCCGCGCTGTCTTCAGGGAATTCTCAGGCGCCACAACGTCTCGCGCCGCTTCAAGGATTACCACCGGCCGATCTATAAGGAAATACCGTTCACCATCGGGAACTTCACCGTCACAGCTTTCGACGTCAGCCACGACGGCACCGACAATGTCGGCTTTTTCGTCGAACGCGGCCAGTCGGGCCACGCTTTCGCCATCGCCACCGACCTGGGCGTCGTGACCGACCGCGTGGAATACTATATGCGCAAAGCCAACCATATAGTGATCGAAAGCAACTACGACGCCGACATGCTGCTCCACGGCACCTATCCCGAATATCTCAAACACCGCATTATGAACGTGCGCGGCCACCTCGACAACGCCGACACGGCCCGCTTCATTGCCGGAATCTACACTCCGCAGCTCTCCCACGTATTTCTCTGCCACCTCAGCGCCGACAACAACACTCCCGAGATTGCGGTGCGCACAATGCTCGACGCTCTGCGCGACGGCCCCGGACTGACAGCCGTCGGCGACGGCAGCGAGCGCCCCGAAGTGCGCGATCTTCCCCTTCAGGTAATGGCGCTCCCGCGGTTCGAGCCGACGCCGATGTTCGTGTTGCGCAAGCCCGAAAACTGAACTGACGGCCTTGCGGGAATGTTATTGCTATGAACAATTATTCCCCGGTTTTATGGCAAATGAATCTATATGCCGGAATCTGGTCGACAGACTTGTCGCGCCCGGCTTCCGCAACGAAAATACCCTCAGCGGCGGCAATGCGGCAGTATTGCCGGCCCATTCCGAGCGCACGGCTCTGACAACAGC
>DBGBEM010000029.1:0-2006 GCA_048477235.1 Muribaculaceae bacterium
GGTCTCGGAAAAAATTGCTATCTTTGCGCGCAATAAAATTCAACCATTTTTTACGGTATGTCATTTATTGCAGATAGAGTTAAGATGGATGGTCTGACGTTCGACGACGTCTTGCTGATTCCGGCCTACAGCGAAGTGCTTCCCAGAGAAGTTAGTCTGTCAACCAAGTTTTCACGTAACATAACACTGAATGTCCCTATCGTTTCGGCGGCGATGGACACAGTGACAGAGGCGCAGCTCGCCATAGCCATTGCGCGCGAGGGCGGTATCGGAGTCATCCATAAGAACATGACAATCGCCGAGCAGGCCCGTCAGGTCCACGCTGTCAAGCGTGCCGAGAACGGCATGATCTACGATCCCGTGACAATCTCTGTCGACGCCACCGTGGGCGACGCGCTGAAGATGATGGAAGAATACCATATCGGCGGAATTCCCGTTGTTGATGCCGGAAGATTCCTCGTTGGCATTGTCACAAACCGCGACCTGCGTTTCGAAGACAATCTCAACCGTCCCGTCAGGGAGGTCATGACAACCGAAAATCTTGTCACCACCTCGCAGTCGACCAATCTCGACGAGGCTGCAAAGATTCTTCAGCGCCATAAAATCGAGAAACTTCCCGTTGTCGACGGCGAGGGCCATCTCGTAGGCCTTGTCACCTATAAGGATATAACGAAAGCCAAAGACAAACCGCTTGCCTGCAAAGACGCGCTCGGTCGCCTGAGAGTGGCTGCCGGAGTCGGCGTCACGGCCGATTCGATGCAGCGTGTCGACGCGCTCGTCGAGGCCGGCGTCGACGCTATTGTCATCGACACCGCCCACGGCCATTCGCGTGGCGTCATCGGCGTTCTGAAAGCCATCAAGGAGAAATATCCCGAGAAAGATGTCGTTGTCGGAAATATCGCTACCGGCGAGGCTGCCCGCTACCTCGTCGACAACGGCGCCGACGGCGTCAAGGTCGGCATCGGTCCCGGCTCGATCTGCACAACGCGCATCATCGCCGGAGTAGGTGTGCCTCAGCTGACGGCTGTCTACGATGTCGCCAAGGCTCTCGAAGGCACCGGCGTACCTCTGATTGCCGACGGCGGAATCCGCTATAGCGGCGACATCGTGAAAGCCCTCGCCGCCGGCGCCTACAGCGTCATGCTCGGCGGAATGCTTGCCGGCGTAGAGGAAAGCCCGGGCGACACTATCATCTTCAACGGCCGCAAATATAAGACCTATCGCGGCATGGGCTCGCTCGAAGCTATGGAGAAAGGCTCGAAAGACCGCTATTTCCAGGCCAACGAAACCGACGCCAAGAAACTCGTGCCTGAGGGTATCGCCGCCCGCGTGCCCTATAAGGGAACACTCTATGAAGTCGTCTATCAGACCCTCGGCGGCCTCCGTGCTGGCATGGGCTACTGCGGTGCCCGCGACATCGAGGCGCTCCACCATGCGCAGTTCACGCGCATAACCGCCGCCGGCGTCAACGAAAGCCATCCCCACGACGTCGCCATCACCAGCGAAGCTCCGAACTACAGCGCCCGCGAGCGCTGATCCGCTCCGCCCGAACATACAACGGCATATCCGCCCCCACGCGGATATGCCGTTTCTCTTTTAAAGGGACGGGTTAATGTGGGAATTGAAAATCTGCGCCGGAATCCGAACTTCGGAATATCCGGCGCAGAGATAGAGCTTTCAGGGTCGGATGCTCAGGCTTTTATCTGAGTACCCCTGTCTGCTGACAGTGATTAAAGAACAATCTTGAATGTGTCGGCTTTGTCGCCGTCGGTCACTTTCACGATGTAGGCGCCTGTCAGGCCTCCGAGTCCTACCGATGTAGCTTTGGCAGCGAGGACCTTGCGGCCTGCGATGTCATAGATCTCAACGTTGGCATCGGCGGTTGTTCCCATCACTTTCAGCTGCTTGCTCTCGACGCTGATCGCAATGCTTCTGTCGGCTGTGAGGTTGTCGAGTCCCAACTGCTCGTCGATTCTGAACGCGGGCGAGAGTGTCTGCGTCTGGCT